>CAZZNL010000026.1:0-12471 GCA_964655625.1 uncultured Pseudomonadales bacterium | reverse complement strand
GAAGGGGACTCTGCTGGTGGTTCAGCCAAGCAGGCGCGTGATCGCGAGTTTCAGGCCATCATGCCTTTGCGCGGAAAAATTCTGAACGCGTGGGAAGTGGATGTAAATGAAGTGCTGGGTAGCGCGGAGATTCACGATATTTCTGTGGCTGTGGGTGTTGATCCTGGTGCAGAAGATATTAGTGGTCTGCGTTATCACAAGATCTGTATTCTGGCCGATGCCGACTCCGACGGTGCACACATCGCCACGTTATTGTGCGCATTATTTTTGCGGCATTTCCGTCCGTTGGTAAAAGCGGGACATGTTTTTGTTGCAATGCCGCCGCTGTATCGCATCGACATCGGCAAGGAAGTGTTTTACGCGCTCGATGAAGCTGAGAAACAGGGTATTCTCGATCGCATCGCTGCAGAAAATAAGCGCGGCAAACCCAATGTGCAGCGCTTCAAAGGCTTGGGTGAAATGAATCCGATGCAGTTGCGGGAAACGGTGATGAACCCTGATACCCGTCGCTTGGTACAACTCACTGTGGATGCTGCAGATAACGCCGACGAAATGATGGATATGTTGCTCGCCAAAAAGCGCGCCAGTGACCGCAAGGAGTGGCTGGAGAGCAAAGGCAACCTGGCGGATGTTTGATGCTAGGTTAACCTCTTGAAAAAACACATCTTCCTGATGTTGCCAGCTGAAAAGCGGCTGATAGCCCTGGATATCCTCAAGGTCTTGGGCAAGCCGCGAGTGCTGGCGGGTTGATGCTTGTTGTCAATATGTGTACATTGTTTATGTACATAAATGGATTACTCCCATGCTTGAAATCACCGCCACTGAACTGCGCAAGCACCTGTTCGATTACCTGGAAAGGGTCGAGCACGGGGAAGCCGTAGCCATCAGCCGCAACGGTCGGGTGGTGGCCTGTCTGAAGGCAGGAGTCTCCGAAGCCGGTCAGGCTTTGAACGAGCTGCGCGAGATGCGGAGCCAGTTTGTCGTGGGTGATGTGGTGTCGCCGCTGGAGAATCCAGGCTGGACGGGCGATGCTAGTTCTGTGTGATACCCATGTGCTGATCTGGGCAGTGCTGGCGCCAGAAAAGCTGAGCGGCAAGGCGACCAGTCGGCTGGAGGAGGCGCGAGCTGAGGGTCAACTGGCCTGTGCAGACATCTCGCTGTGGGAGATTGCCATGCTGCTGGATCGTGGCCGGCTCCGGTCGCCCTTGCCGGCCGATGTGTTTCTGAGCAAGCTGTGCAAGGCATTGCAACTCCAGATCCTGCCGATTACACCGAAAATCGCCGCTACAGCCCAAAGTGGTGTTTTCAATCATGGTGACCCGGCAGATCGGCTGATTGCCGCCACTGCCTTGGTGCATGATCTGGAGCTGATGACAGCCGATGGTGAATTGCAGTCTCTAGCAGGATTGCGGACGCTGTGGTGAAAATGATTCCTTATATAACGATGTGATGTGATGACAACACAACAAAACTTCTTTGGTGACATAGAGCAGCGCCCGCTGGCGCATTTTACCGAGCAGGCGTATTTAAATTATTCGATGTACGTCATCCTCGATCGTGCATTGCCACACATCGGTGACGGATTGAAACCTGTGCAGCGCCGCATTGTGTATGCGATGAGCGAGCTGGGTTTGAAAGCGGGTGCGAAATATAAAAAATCGGCGCGCACAGTCGGTGATGTGATCGGTAAATTTCACCCGCACGGCGATAGTGCTGCCTATGAAGCGATGGTGTTGATGGCGCAGCCATTTTCATTTCGCTATCCCCTGGTGGATGGGCAAGGTAACTGGGGCTCGCCGGATGATCCAAAATCTTTTGCGGCCATGCGTTACACCGAATCCAAATTGACGGCGTTTTCCGATTTATTGTTGTCGGAATTAGAACAGGGCACGGTGGATTGGGTGCCGAATTTCGACGGCACTTTAGATGAGCCGTCTGTTTTGCCGGCGCGTGTGCCAACACTGTTGTTGAACGGCACAACCGGCATCGCAGTGGGTATGGCGACCGATGTGCCGCCGCACAATTTGCGTGAAGTGATCGCTGCGACGATTCATCTGTTGGACAATCCCGGCGCCAGTATTGCTGAATTGTGTGAGCATTTACCGGGGCCGGATTTTCCTACCGAGGCTGAAATTATCACGCCATTGCATGAGTTGATGGCGATGTATGCCACAGGGCGCGGCACCCTGAAAATGCGGGCGGTGTGGAAAAAAGAAGACGGCGACATTGTTGTCACGGCGCTGCCACATCAGGTGTCTGGCAATAAGGTGATGGAGCAGATCGCTGCACAGATGCAGGCGAAAAAATTGCCGATGGTGGAGGATTTGCGCGACGAATCGGATCATGAAAATCCGACGCGTATTGTGATCATTCCTCGCTCCAATCGCATTGATGTTGACGCGTTGATGAATCACTTGTTTGCCACCACCGATTTGGAGAAAAACTATCGCGTCAATATGAACGTGATCGGTCTGGATGGCCGGCCATCAGTAAAAAACTTGCAGCAGATGTTGGGTGAGTGGCTGAGCTTCAGACAGGAAACCTTGCGTCGACGCTTGCAGTTCCGTTTGGATAAAGTAGAGCAGCGCTTGCATTTGTTGGAAGGTTTGTTGATTGCCTTCCTGAACCTGGATGAAGTGATTCGGATTATTCGCACGGAAGATGAGCCCAAAGCCGTATTGATGGCACGTTTTGGGCTGAGTGAGGCGCAGGCCGATTACATTTTAGATACCAAGTTGCGGCAGTTGGCGCGCTTGGAAGAAATGAAAATCCGTGGTGAGCAGGATGCGTTAGCAAAAGAGCGCGCAGAATTGCAGGCGCTGTTGGAATCGCCGCGAAAACTGAAAAATCTGTTGCGCAAAGAATTGCAGGAAGTGGCATTGCAGCACGGGGATGCGCGCCGCTCGCCACTGGTGCAGCGCGCAGAAGCGCAGGCGTTTTCTGAAGCTGATTTGCTCAGCGTAGATCCCATCACTGTCGTGCTGTCAGAAAAAGGCTGGATACGCCAAGCCAAAGGCCATGATATTGATCCTGCAAGTTTGAGTTACAAATCGGGTGACAGTTTTATGCAGGCGGTGCGCGGGCGCAGCAACCAGCCGGTATTGTTGCTGGATTCCACGGGCCGCAGTTATTCCTTGGCAGCGCACACGCTGCCTTCAGCGCGCGGGCAAGGTGAGCCGGTCACGGGTAAATTATCGCCACCGCCAGGCGCAACGTTTGTGTCGATGCTGATGGGCAATGATGAGGATCGTGTGTTATTGGCAACCGATGCCGGTTATGGTTTTGTCGCCAAGTTATCGGATCTGCAGAGCAAAAATCGCACGGGCAAAACGCTGCTGACCGTGCCGGACAAGGCCAATGTCTTGTTGCCGTGCACCGTGCGCGATGTTGCCAAGGATTTGTTGATTGCCATCAGCAATGAAGGGCGCTTGTTGGTGTTTCCACTGAGTGAATTGCCCGAATTGGCGAAAGGAAAGGGCAACAAGATCATGAATATCCCATCAGCGCGCTTGGAGGCGCGCGAAGAGTTTTTACAATTTGTAGCGGTGGTGGCACAAGATCAGCAATTGATGGTGTATTCCGGCAAACGCCATACGGTATTGAAAGGCAGTGACTTTGATGAGTATCGCGGTGAACGCGGGCGACGCGGTAATAAATTGCCACGCGGCTTTCAGAACGTGGATCGCATTGAGGTGGTGGATCGCTAATGTGATGTAGATCACGCTCTTCTCGGCAAGCCCCTACTGGGCAGGCTGAGCGTGATCCGCTAAGGTGAGCCCATAACTCGAACAACGATAGGGCTAAAACGATGCGTATTTCTCTCTCCCGTGTGCTGGGTAGGAGTGTTGTCGTCTGTGTGACAGCATTTGTCTTGCCGATGTCAGTCGGCGCGGCTTCATTGGAAGACAACGTACAGGCGATGCAGGCGACCAATGCGGAAGCCGGTGCAGCGCAGAAAAATATTGCTAATTTGCAGGCGCAAACGCAGGCGATGGTCGAGGAGTACAAGCGCCTCACTGCCACGGTCGATTTTCAGGGGCAGATTACTCAGGAAATGCAAGATCGCCTTGCGGTACAAGACAAGGAGTTGGCGAGTTTGCGTGAGCAGGTGGCGAATCGCTTAATTACCCAGCAGCGCATCGTGCCTTTAATGCGCAGCATGAGCGATGCCCTGGAACAATTCGTGGCTTTAGATCTGCCTTTTCACCAGGAAGAGCGCTTGGCGCGCGTCATCAAAGTCAAACAGCAATTGTCTAGCTCTACTATCACCTTGCAAGACAAATACCGCGTTTTGTTGGAGGCGTTTCAACAAGAGCTGGAGTTTGGGCGAGGCATAGAGGCGTGGCGCGGTGATTTGAAGTTGGGAGAGGAAAACTTGACCGTTGAGTTTTTGCGTTTTGGTCGCACGGCCTTTTATTTTCAGTCGATGGATGGTCAGCGCAGCGGCTACTGGGATCGCGCATATAAACAGTGGATCGAAGTGCCGCGTGAATTTAATGAAGACATCAAGCACGGCTTGCGCATTGCGCGCAACCAGCAGGCGCCGCAGTTGCTGGCGTTGCCGATGAAACGCTGAGGAGTCGCTGCGATGCAAAAACTGACAGTGAGTGCCGTGTTGAGTGTTTTATTCAGTGCGCTGTTAAGTGTGTTGTTAATGGGTTCTGCGCAGGCGCAGACCGACACACAAATTACTAATCTGGATCAATTGCTGGCAAAAGTGCGTGCAGAACACGAGAAGGAGCGGGCGCTGAATCGTCAGCGTGAAGCGGAGTTTTTGAAAGAGCGCGATCAGCAACAGGCTTTGTTAGAGAAGGCACGCACGGCGTATTACTTGGCGCAGGCCAAAAATAATCCGGCGAAAATGCAGATCGAAGCTAATGATGCCGAAATCGCCAAATTGCGCAAAGAGCTACAGCAGAGCGTGGCGGAGATGGGTGATGTCTATAGCGTCTACCGCCAGTTTGCCGGCGATTTTGCGGCGACTCTGGACGACTCCCAAGTGAGTGCGCAATTTCCTGGTCGGGCTGAAGAATTGAAAAAACTCAACAATATTGATGCGCTGCCCACCATCGATGATATGGAGCGTCTGTGGTTTCTCGTACAAGAAGAGATGACGGAATCCGGCAAGGTGGTGCAGTACCAAGGCAAGACGGTGGCCGCCAGCGGTGAATCGCGCACGGCCGATATTTTGCGCGCCGGTACATTCACTGCATTCAGCGGTGGTGATTTCTTGCGCTATGTGCCGGAAACCAGTGAATTTGTGGTGCCGGACAAACAGCCGGAAAAACGCTTTCTGCGCATGGCGGAAAAGTTTACTGCCAGCAGCGGTGATTTAGCGGCTGTGCCGGTGGATCCGACGCGCGGCAGTTTGCTGGGTATGTTGGCGCGCACGCCAGATTTGCGTGAACGCATAGCGCAAGGTGGTGTTGTCGGCTATTTGACTATTGCCGTGGGTGTGGTCGGTTTGTTGGTGACGTTGTATCGCGTGCTGTTCCTGTTGTTGATGCGTATGAATGTGCTGCGTCAAATTGCCAACAGTGATAATCCATCACCCAGTAATCCACTCGGGCGCATCATGCTCAGCGTGAAAAAAGTTCATGCCGACGATGAAGAGACCATTCAGTACAAATTGGACGAGGCCATTCTGAAAGAAATTCCACAGATGGAGTTTGGCCACAACATCATCAAATTGTTTGCCGCGATTGCACCTATGCTGGGTCTGTTGGGTACAGTTACGGGGATGATTAAAACTTTTGAAGCGATCAGTTTGTTCGGTGGCGGCGATCCCAAATTGATGGCGGCTGGTATTTCGGAAGCGCTGGTGTGTACGGTGCTCGGTTTGCTGGTGGCTGTGCCGTTGTTGTTTGGGCACAACGTGGTCACCGTGTTGGCCAAATCATTGATACAGCGTCTGGATGAGCAGAGCGCCGGTATTTTGGCACGCAATATGGAAAAAAGCAGTTTTGCACGGCATGGCAGTTAAAGGATTGTCTTTGCGATGAGTATCTACACGCTGACATCCAATATTGCACATATCTTCGCGCTGGGCGGCCCGATGATGTGGGCCTTGTTGCTGGTGTGTCTGCTGTTGTGGTTTTTGTTGGTGGAGCGGTTCTGGTTTTTGCGCTTTCATTATCCGGTGTTGCGCGAAAAATTATTGCAAGAATGGCGTTTGCGTCAGGATCGTATTTCTTGGCGCGCGCATGCCATTCGTCGAGAAACCGTTTGTGAGGTGCAGTTGCAGTTACAGGCGTGGCTGTCAACTATACGTACCTTGATTGCTGTCTGCCCTTTGTTGGGATTGATGGGGACGGTTACAGGCATGATCGGTGTGTTTGAAATTATCACTTTGACAGGTGGAGACAGCCAGGCCATTGCCAGTGGTGTCTATCGCGCTACGGTGCCTACCATGTCTGGTTTGGTGATTTCGCTGAGTGCGCAGTATTTTTCAGCGCGTTTACGTCACTTGGCGGCGCGAGAGCAAAAAATTTTTTCCGATGCGTTGACCAGTGATTAACAAAGAACGGGGCGAATGCTATGCGAACGCGCAGACATGATGTAGATGAAGCGGAAGTGTATATCGATATGACGCCGATGTTGGACTTCGTGTTGAATATGCTGATTTTCTTTATCGTCACAACAACCTTTGTGAAAGCGACGGGTGTAATGGTAAACATCCCCAATGCGCAGAGTGCTAACAGTGAACAGAGTGCCAATATTTTTGTGGCCATCACCGACAAAGGCGAGATATGGATTGATAAACGCGAAGTGGATTTGCACTCGGTGCGTGCCATCATGGCGCGTATGCACGCAGAAAATCCTGAAGGCGCTGCTATTGTGCAGTCAGACAGCAATGCCAGCACCGGTATGCTTGTACAAGTGATGGATCAGATCCGCTTGGCAGGGATAGAAAAAATTGCTGTTGCCGCAAACGCCCCGCAATGATGATGCAGGTGTGCAATGGTGTTTAGCCGCTTGCGACAGGATTTGCGCTACCCGTCAGCTGTGTTGGCTAGTCTGCTAGTCACCGTCCTGATTTTTTTGTTTATGCACAGGTTGATTAGCGGTGATCCGCTGCGTATCGACACCGATAATTTGATGGTGTCAGTTGATATTTATCAGCCACCGCCAGAGAGTAAACCGCAAGAACCGCCACCGGAAGAAGTGCCGCCGGTAGTGAATAGTCAGCCTGTTGCAGAGCCGACGTTGGCACCGCTCAGTGTGAGTGCGCCCACGCCCACCCCGCAGCTGAAAGTGGGTGGACCACCAGTGCCTTCATTCGCGCCGTCGTTTGATGATGTGGCGTTGGAAAGTGGCAGCGGTAGTATTTTTGGCTCCGGTTTTGGTGATGCTGGCGGCACTACCTGGACGGGTTCTGGTGGGGATAATCGCGAGTTGGCAAAAAAAATTGCTGAAGCGGATCGCAAGGGTGCAGAGGGTTATCGTGAAATTGTGCCATTTGGTACACGACAGCCGAATGTGCCGGAAGCGGCCTGGAATAGTAAAACCGATGGTTGGGTGCTGGTGACATTTTCCGTTAATACACGCGGTAAAGTCGAAAATGTGCGCGTGCTGGACAGCCAGCCGCCGGGTTTGTTTGACGCCAATGTGGTGGCCGCAGTGTCAGACTGGATTTACGATCCTGCTGATATCCAAGGCCGCAAAGTGAAAGTGCAATTAACGCAGCGCATTGAGATGCACTGGAAAGATTATCCTCATAACAATCAACAGCTGCGGTGATGATGGCGATGCAACGGTTTTTGCAGCGTGTGTGTGTGAGTGTGCTTCTGCTGTTGGGTGCTATGCCGCTGTGGGCGCAAGAGCAGTATCGCAGTCGTATGTATATCGATTTGGATGTGGCACCGACAGAAAATGTGTCCATGTCGGTGGGTGAGCTGGAGCAGAAGATCGGTGGCTTTCAGGATGCGGCCACTCGCGCCAGTGCCGAAAAGTTTTTGGCACAGCATTTTGCTGGCAGCAAAGATTATGACAAGGCCATCAAATACATAGAAAAATCGTTACAGAATCCTGCTATCACACCGGAAAGTAAACGGGAAATGTTGGGGCAGTTGGCGCGTATTAGCTTGTTGCAAAAGAATTATGAAAAGGCATCAGTCGCCATCCAGAACTATTTGGATGCAGGTGGAAAAAATGACGCAGAGATTCAGTTGTTATTGGCGCAGGTGCAATTCAAGCGCAAGAATTATGTCGCCAGTGCTGCGGCGATGGACAAGGCGTTGTCGCTGACGGGAAACCCATCCACAGATATGTTGCGCAATGCATTGGGTGTTTACTACAGCACTGGCAGTTTTGATCGTGCAGCACAGATTATGCAGCGTTTGGTGGCGGCAGATTTGAATAATGCCGAGTTGTGGCAGCAGTGGACGTCGCTGTATCTCAAAGCAGGAAAAAATGCACAGGCGCTGGATGTGATGGCGCTGGCCTGGGAAAAGGGTATTCCTTTTCGTGAACAAG
The DNA here is from genome assembly GCA_964655625.1 of uncultured Pseudomonadales bacterium. Classification (GTDB taxonomy): domain Bacteria; phylum Pseudomonadota; class Gammaproteobacteria; order Pseudomonadales; family UBA7239; genus UBA7239. The sequence goes on along the minus strand of CAZZNL010000026.1, from coordinate 3,996 downwards.
ATATTTTGCTCCTGACAGATCTCTATACCATCAACAAAATTCCCGGCCGTGGTGCGCGCGTATTGGAAGAGGCCATTGCCGCAGGGCGCTTGAAATCTAGCAGCAAAATCAATGATCGTTTGTTCCGTTTGTGGATGCAGGCGGGCGAGCGCGACAAAGCGCAAGTGGCTTTGGCAAAAGCGGCCAGCGATAGCAATGACGTGGAGTTGCAGCTGCATTTGGCGCAGATGGAAATGGAAAAGCAGCAGTGGCAGGCCATGCAGGCGCAGGTGTTGAAAGCCTGTGATGGCGCTTTGCCAGAGCGTTTAGTGGCGCGCGCCAATTTGTTATTGGGCATCAGCCAATTAAAGTTGGGTGATACGGAGTTGGCGCGGCGATCATTTATCAATGCCACGGTTGTCGGTGGCGCGGCAGATGCCGCACAGTGGTTGGCGTTTATGAAAGCGGCACCGGCGAGCAAGAGCGAAACAGTGGGTATCGCCGGTCCTTGTTATTCCGATGACACTCGCTCCATTTTTACCGCAAGCCTGCCGGACAGTCAGCGAGAGAATAAGCCTGCTGCTGCGACACCTGCGGAAGCGGCAGCGCCTGCGGCTGTATCGGATGAGGCTGTATCTGATAAGACTGTATCGGATGAAACGGTATCGACAGCGTCAGCGCCTGTTGTTAAAAAATCCGGCGATGAGTTTGCAAATATCACGGGTGATCCCTCTGCGGCGTTGACTGTAAAAACAACGAAATCCGTCTCTTTGTATGTGGCGGAGTATTCGCTGACAGCGGATGAAATGAAAAGCGAAATTGTGCCGTTAGCCACGCGTTTGGGAATTACGGTGGTGAAAAACGGCGGCAAAATAGTTGGGCCGATGTATATGATTTTTCCTGAATTGCCTTCGGCCAGTGGTGGAAAGATCAAAGTGCGTTTTGGCTTCCCTGTCACCGGCAATCCTCGACCGCAAGGGCGTTTTCAATTGGTGCGCGACAATGGGTTCAAGTGTGTGACGCGCGATTACAACGGTGCACCGGAGGGTGTGGGGCGCGCTGTTGCACAGCTCTTTGCGGATGCGGCCGCGCAGGGTTTGAAACTGAGTGGAGAAAGTCGCCAGTTGGCCGACAAGGACAATGTGGTGGGCGGTAAAACCGTGAAGCTGGAGTTGCAGGTTGGCGTGCAGTAGTGCTGCATCTCCGCGTGTTCTTTATTCGTCGCTGATGGCTTTGATTGGCAGGATGGCTGTTAGTGTGCTGTGATCGTCCAGTTGTAACGTCAGTGTCGCCTGTGCGCCGGCACGCAGCGGTGCCAGCAGATCAAACAGCATGATGTGATAGCCGCCTGGCGCGAGGGTCAGCACGCCTCTTGCAGGTATGACCAGCGGCTGGGTAATTTTTTGCATGCGCATCTTGCCGTCACTGCTGTGCACATGTTCATGCAGTTCGCATCGCGCCGCCAGGGTTGGGCATTGCACCTCGATGATGCTTCTATTCGCCGCACCAGTGTTTTTCACGCTGAGAAAAGCCGCAGCATTGCGCGCGCCAGGCGGCGTGGCGCGCAGCCAGCCGCTTGATAGTTCCAGCTCCTGTGTTTCTCCCGCGCTGACCGTGATGGTACTCATTGCTAGTGCAAAGGCAGCGAGAAAATATCGCCATGGGTGTTTGTGCGTGTGTGTAATAGACATGATTTGCTATGTTGATCGTGAGGTGTTGAGTGTGCTGTCGGGTCTGGCCAAGAGATAACCTTGGCCGCCATCGATACCGAGCTGGCACAAGCGCTGCCATTCTTGTTGGTTTTCTATGCCTTCAGCAAGGATGGTGATTTCACAAGTGTGCGCAATTTGTACCAGCGATTGCACATAAAACTGGTTGTCTGGGTTGAGGTGAATATCGCGGATAAAGCTGCGATCCAGTTTTATAAAATCCAAAGGCAGGCTTTTCAGATAGCCGAAAGCAGCATTGCTGACGCCAAAGTGATCCAGGGAAAAACGTGCGCCACGGCGATGCAAGGTTTCACACAGATAGCGCACATGTTCTTCGCCAGTGCGCACAAGATACTCTGCGGTTTCGATAATCAGGCGTTGCGCAAAGGTGGTGTGTTCAGCGAGGTATTCGCTCAGCCAGTCGATAAACGCGCGCGAAATAATGCTGTGCGGCGAAAGGTTGACGCAAATCGGCACTATACATTTGGCTGTTTCAGCGCGCGTGCGAATTTCATCCAGTATGAGTCGATCAAAAGATTCAGCCAGCCCAAAGCGCTCTGCCATAGGTAGAAAAATGCCGGCGGATACCAATTTGTCATGCAGTGAGATGCGCGCAAACACTTCGACAGCCAGTGCTTGTTCACTGTCACTGGGAAAGAGTGGTTGAAAGTGAAACGTAAGGTTTCGATCTTGTAGCGTGCGGTTTAATACGCCATACCATTGGCGTGCTTCTTGGGCGATTTGGGTGATGTCGTCCTGGTGGTACAAATGCCAGCAGCTATCACCTTTTGATTGCGCCTGACGCAGTGCTAAATCCGCTTCGGCCAATAGGCGGTGGTTGGCGCGTAAGTGCACGCAGCAGGAAACGCCGATATGAATGCGATGCTGAAACAACACCGCGAGATCCCGCACCTTGGTGATGATATCTTCAGCCAGTGAATGTGTTTGTGCTTGATCGGCGCGCGGTAGATACACTGCAAAGTCAGCACCAGCGCGGCGACTGACAATGGCATCCGGTACCGCTTTGGCGATGTTTTGCAGTTGCGCGGCAATGGCGCGCAGACATTCATCGCCAGCCTCGTGACCGTATTTCAGGTTGTAGCGCCCAAAATCATCCACTTGCAGAATCATCAAACAGCCGCCGCTATCGGCTTCATTGTCTGCAATGGCTTGCAGACGTGCGTTGAAATCGCGGCGATTGGATAAGCCAGTGACAGGGTCGAGAAAAGTTTGCGCGCGCAAGCTTTCGGCCAGCACTAATTGTTCTTGGAAAATGCTGCGCAGTTTTCGACTCATGTGATTGAGTGCTTCAACCACCAAACGCAATTCTAATACTTTGGGTACTGGATGCTGTTCGACAAAACGCCGTTCACAAATGGCGGCGGCTTGTTCGCGAATGCGCAGCAATGGCTGCAAAAAATAGCCGATGGCATAGTGACAGACCGCCAACAACACCATGGCGATGATGCTGTAGAGTGCCAGCTGCTGATAAAAAATTTGCCACAGTTGTTGGTGAGCTTGTGACGGGCTTGTCGTGACAGTAATCGTGCCCTGGATGGCGTTATCCGGGCCTACGTTGCTGCTGGCTGTTTGTGCGGGTATAGCCAATAGATAGGCAAACCAAGCGGGTATGGCGAGTGTTTGCGCAGGTTTACGGCGTTCGGCTAGTGTTTTATTGGCAGGGTTTTGATAGATGATCGCATCGTAGTGGCCTTGTTCAAATACCGTATCGATCAAGATGGCGGCGTTAGCCGTGGTGCTGGTTCTTGAGCTGGTATCTACCAGGGCGCAGGCGAGCAGAGCAGCGGTGTCATTCGCACGCCCTTTTATTTGCTGCATTAAATGTTGGCGTTCACTGTATAGGTGAGCCATGAGGCTGGCGGCGAGTAAGGTGGTAATACTCAAGAGCAAGATGATAAAAAATTGTCGGCGCAGGCTCATGATTTCTATCCTTGTTTTAACGGGTTTATCCATCGGCGTGCTGCAGCGTACGCAGCTTGTCTTTCAAAGCATCCTTTTTGGCGTCTAGCTTTTCTTGTATGGGGCGATCCAGTGCGCGCGGGTCTTGGCCTTGCGGTGTTTGCAGCAGCGTCTTGCGCAGTTTTTCATTGGCGGGATCTTTGGCGCCAGAAAGTATCTCGGCCTGTTTCAAATAGCGGCGCGCTTGTTTGCCGTTGCCGTTTTTGTGCGCAGTCAAGGCGAGATCGCGCAGGCGGTCAGCGACTTTTGCCAATCCTGCGTGCGCTTTTTTGTTGTCGCGATCTATTTTGAGTGCGTTGTGATAGTACAGCACGGCGTTGTCTTCCAT
>CAZZNL010000025.1:3940-12534 GCA_964655625.1 uncultured Pseudomonadales bacterium | reverse complement strand
AAACTGCGCTTGCTTACACCAACAGTGCAAGGCGCGCCGTGTATTGCCCAAACACGCAAATGTTATCGCGGTCAGCCGCGCAGGAATCCAGTTCAATACATCATCCAACTTGGCGGCACAAAAGCCAAAATGCAAATAGCGCTCTGTTTTATAGCCCCACATTGCATCCAGTGTATTGGCTGCACGCAGCAAAACTGCGCCCGGCGCACCCAAAACAAAAAACCAAAACAAGGTAGCAAACACGGCATCGTTGCCATTTTCCAACACCGATTCGATCGCCGCTTGTGTGATCTGCGTTTCATTAGCTGTTTCTGTATCGCGACTCACAATCATCGCCAACTGCTGGCGCGCAGTTTCTATATCGCCCTGCAATAATGGTTTAGCAATCGCTTCAGCATGCTCATGCAGGCTGCGCAAACCCAAGCAACCATACAGCACAATAATAGAAAAAATAGCACCCATATAAGGAATACTGACTAACACATAAGTGCAAAGTACCAGCGGCAGCAACAGCAACACCACGGCTACAACACCGCGCACCTGCCTTTTGACAGAAGAGAGTTCGCCGCCGTACAACCACTGCTCGGCGCGATCGGCACACTGACCAAAAATAATCAGTGGATGCCAACGCCGAGGCTCACCGAGCAGTTGATCCAGCCACAATGCCAGCAGTGGCGCAATAGCCGTTACCATACTGTCTCAGCGCCAGTGCAATTTTTCGTGCAGTTTTACCACATCACCAATAATGGTTAACGTGGGTGCAGTCACTTGTTCAGCATGCACACGCTCATTGATGGTTGCCAGTGTGGCAATCACCACACGCTGTTGCGGCGTTGTGCCTTTTTCTATCAAAGCAACTGGCGTGTGCGGATCGCGCCCGTGTTGAATCAGCTGTTCACAAATCGCCTGCAAACCCACCAGCCCCATGTAAAACACCAAGGTCTGTGTCGGATCCATCAATTCAGGCCAATGCAAATTCACACCGTCATTTTTCAAATGGCCGGTAATGAAACGCACCGATTGTGCGTAATCGCGATGCGTGAGCGGAATACCGGCATACGCCGCGCAACCACTGGCCGCTGTAATACCCGGCACCACTTCAAAAGGAATACCAACAGCAGCCAGCTGTTCAATTTCTTCACCACCGCGCCCAAAAATGAATGGGTCACCACCTTTGAGGCGCAATACCTTGTGACCTGCGCGCGCCTCCTCCACCAATAGCTGATTGATATCATCCTGTGGCACCGCGTGTTCACTGCGCGCTTTGCCGACATACACTTTGCGTGTGGCCGCAGGAATTAACGCCATGATGTCTGCTGACACCAAACGATCGTAAATCACCACATCAGCACGCTGGATCAAACGCAGGGCCTTGAGCGTGAGCAGATCGGGATCACCAGGACCGGCGCCCACTAACCAGACGATACCTGCCCCCGTTTGTGTCTTACTCATAGTGTTCACAACCCATTCAAAAAACGATATTAATCGGCGCGGTGATAAATCAAATCTTCAACCGGCACACCACCGACCAGATGCTCGCGAATAATGCGATCCATATTGCTATCGGTGACATTGTAGTACCACACCCCATCCGGCTGCACGGCCATCACCGGGCCAGACTTGCAGGTGGCAAAACAATGCGCGCGCGTGCGCTTCACACGCAATTCACCATTATCAATACCTGCCGCCTTGAATTTTGCGCCCAGTGAATCAAACAAGGCTTGCGATTCCCCGTTTTCGGTACAGCGCGGCCCGGTACACACCACCAGATGGCGCTTGTAGTAACCCAACTTCGGCTTTTCAAGCGCATCGCTGGAAATAATTGCTTCACTCATCGTCGCCCCCTTCCTCTGTCAGAGATTCCACTGCGGTAGTTTCCAGCGCAATGTGCTGCTGCAATGCTTGACGATCAAAAGACAATTTCTCACCGCGCGGCAACAGGGAAAAGATCACTTGCTCATGCTGATCCAGAAAATACACACCTTGCATCAGGCCATCATGCGACAGAAACCACACCTGTGTGACACGCGAGAACTGCACATGCAGATGGAAATGCTCGTTGATAAGATTGAGCCAATCCCCCTTGCTGGAAAATTCCAGTTTATCGATTAACAGTTCGGCAATAGCGCCTGATTCCTGCCGCACAATGCCGCGAAGTTTTCCCCAATGTGCAGCCACTTCCAAAGCCTGTTTTTCAGCACCCGCTTTGACTTGCACTGCCACAAACGGCGCAGGCTGTTCACCATCTGCCAAGCTTGACACTGCCTGCAATAATGCGCCGAAAGGCATATCAAAATGCGCAGCAGCATCGCGCAGATTCTTGTTGGAATTATCGCGCAGCCACTGGCGCGCTATTGCCTTCCAGCCGATCAAACCCATGGTCAGCGAGCGGCCCGATTGCTCTCCTTCGCGCACGGCATCACTGCCAATCGCCGTGGTGTATTTATTGGCATAGCCGCGTGGTGTCACCATCAGACCTTCGCGCACAAACGTATTGCTATTGCCTACCAACACCGTAGTGAGCATGCCGATATCTGCTTCGGTCATTTTATCCAGCGTTGTCATTTCAATATTTTGACGACGGCGATACGCCGATTTCACCAAAGCGACTGGTGTTTCTGGTTTGCGGTATTGCAACAAAATGCGCTGCGCCTCGACAATTTGTTGTGTGCGCCTGCCACTTTTCGGGTTGTACAGTGCAATAACAAAATCGGCACGCGCGGCAGCTTCAATTCTGCGCATGATGGTTGGCCACGGCGTGAGTAAATCTGACAGTGAAATAGTGCAGGCATCGTGTGTCAGCGGTGCGCCGACTAAAGCCGCACAACTATTGATAGCAGAGCTGCCAGGCACGACTTCCACTTCAACACCGTCACCTGGTTTCCATCCGGTTTCCAGCAACACCTCGTAAGTGGGGCCTGCCATGCCGTATACACCGCTATCACCGGACGAAACCAGCGCCACCGTTTTTCCTTCACGCGCGCGTGACAAGGCTTCGTGACAGCGATCCAATTCTTCTGTCATGCCTTTGCGTATTACCTCTTTGCCATCCACTAAATCAGCCACCAATTTAATGTAGGTGGTGTAGCCGATGACGGTATCGGACAGCGCAATGGCTTCACGCGCCCGCGCCGTCATATTGGCTTCATTGCCTGGCCCCAGTCCCACCAGAAATATTTTTCCATTCACTTTTGCATTCATTGAGGAATCCTCGCGATAGAGACCGTGGCATTTTTTCCATTGCTGCCGCAGTGTTTTTGTTTTTCAACCAAAAGATTATGCATAGCTGTGTTGGCCGCCAGCAAAGCTGCCGCTTCGGACACTGCCGGTGTACCCATAAATTTGCGCACCGTTTCAGAGGGATTGGGCACAGAAACAGTCGCCAGTTGCTCTGCGGTAAAAAGCAGCAGTGGCTTTTGCAATTGCTCGGCCAAGGCCAGCATCGCTGCTTCATCGTGTTTTTTATCGATGGTGGCAAAGCACGAAATATCCGCACGGCTGGCATTGATCTTCTCAAGCGCATGATCAAGTGCCACTTCAAAAGTCTGCAACAGCGCATGGCGATCGCAGCCCAAGCCCACCGCGAGTTTTACGCTGGTGTCATTCATTTTTGGTCAGCAGGCGGACGATAGACAATCAGACGCTCATGCAGTGTTTGCCACAGCGACGCTGGCACTTCGGCGTGCGTCACCCACAACACCGACTTGTATTTCTGCAGATCAACCGCTGCAAACCGATCAAACAAATGAATGGTATCCGGCAGCGGCGTTGGACGCGTCCACCAATGTTTAGAGCCAGCTTCCTGCACAAAAGCAATCAGCTCACCGTTGACGACATCCGCAGAAACACGCGTGACATTGATTTTTGGCGCTTCCAATTTCCAGCCCAAGCCACGCCCTAAAATATCGACAGGAATGGTTTTTCCTACATCCGATGCCGTGGTAAGAACGGGCGTTGCGCCGAGCAAATCCGCCAGCTGCTCTGCACAGCTATTGGCGCCTCCCACATGACCGGACAACACCGGAATCACAAATTGCCCTGCATCATCCACCACAATGACACCAGGATCTTCTTCTTTGGATTTCAGATAAGGCGCAATCATTCGCACTACGACACCCAATGAGACAAAAAACACAATCTGGTCATAACGGGAAAAAATGCCTTCAATTTCATCCTTGAAAGCACCACTGTAAACAAAGGTTTTATTGCTGGGATCACCCAGCTCCTGCGCCACCTTTTCCGAAACAAGCACTTCCGCATTGGGTAAAGCGGGGGCCAAGGCACGCACTTGTTGAGCACCGTGCTTGGTAATAGCCACCAATACCACACGCAATTCACTTAATACAGGATCACTCATTGGATTTCTTCCTACAGCCTTTTTGAATTTCACCGCGCAGGCGCTTGGGGTTTCTCACCAGGATCAATGACAAATAGTTCACTTTCTGCCCGCGCAATACACGAATATCAGTGATCTTTCTTTCATCAGCAGAACCTGCTTTCTCTATAAAGCAGCTGTGCTGCAATAAGTTCCGCTTTTCTAATAATTGAATAATGTCATCCAACAGCGGCTTTACTTTCATTAAGACTAATGTGTCGAAGTCATCTAACAGGCTTTCGACGAAGTCGACACCGTAGGCAGCCGGTACAATCGCCACAGTGTCATCCACATCCGCCAATGGCTGCGCAAAGGCAGCGCTGGCTGCGTTATAGGCGGGAACACCGGCAATCGTTTCAATATCAACTCTGTCGTCGAGTGCGCGCACTGTGCGCGCCAAATGATTAAACGTAGAAAATGTAGAGGCATCTCCCTCCACTAAAAAAACCACATCACGACCTGTGCGCACAATCTCTAATACGACGGTTGCCGCTTCCAACCAATAGCGCGCCAATTTTTCTTTGTCGTGTGTCATGGGAAAAATCAACGCCTGTGCATCATTGGGCAGTGTCAACCCTGCCGCCAAGGCAATATTGAGCGCATAACTCTCACTGCCTTTTTTGCGGATGGGGTATGTCCATACAGCATTGCTGTGTAAAGCTGCCCAGGCTTTGCGCGTCATCAACAGCGGGTCGCCAGGCCCCAGAGACGCGCCAATCAATTTTCCCAGCGTCATACTGCAGCTCCCGATTTTTGCACGCTGACAATCCACACCGGATTCTCAGCAGCGAGGCGATACATATCTAACACGGGCTTACTGCGCGAACACTGCATCTGCGTGATGTCCCACTGCACATTCAAAGTTTTTAACAGGTTTAGCGCGGTGGACACATTTTCAAACGTGACAAAGTTCATCACCAACCAGCCATTGGGTTTTAAGCGCTGCACAATCAGCGCAATCAAGGCTTCCAGTTCGCCGCCAGAGCCACCAATAAATACCGCATCAGGATCAGGCCAGGCATCCAAACCCACAGGCGCTTTTGCATGCAGCAATGTGTAGTTGTGCAATTGTGCATTGCGGCTGTTGGCAAGCGCATTTTCGCAGTCGTCTGCATTCTTTTCGATTGCATACACATGACCACTGCTGCACAGCTGCGCGGCCTCCACCCCGACTGAGCCAGAGCCCGCGCCGATATCCCACACAATGCTATCTATGCGCAACTGCATGCGCGCCAGCGATACTGCACGCACCTCACGCTTGGTAATCAAACCTTTTTCTGGGTAGCGCTGTTGAAAATGATTATCTGCGTGCCCGAATAAAACAGGGCTTTTTGTCGCCGTCACGCGCCACAACAGCACAACATTCAAATCGGGAAACGTTTTATTGGTGAGTTCTGCGACAGGAATGTCGCGTGTTATGTCTTCATCGTCCGTTTCCAGATTGGCGACTACTGCCATTTGAAATTCTTCATGTAAGCCAGCAGTTACCAATAGACGCGCAATGCGTGCCGGTGAATTTTCTGGGCTGGTAAGCACCGCGAGGCGATGGTGTTGCGAAAGCGCACGCCGCAAGTGGTACAAGCCGTGCTGTGCATCAGCGCCCTCTTGCCACTCACCGGCATCCTTGGCGTGTACGGACAAAAATTTCATATCCTGCCAAGGCAGGGACAAACGCGCACAGGCCAATTGCAATGTCGAAACATTGGGCAGAATGTCAAACGATTCTACACACAGACGACTCATCAAATAGGCGGCAATGCCGTAACACAATGGATCACCCGTAGCGAGCACCGCACAACGCAAGCCATCATTCTGTGCCGCGCGTATCCACTCCGGCACTTGGCTCAGCTTGCCAGTGAGATCATAGGTTACACAGTGGTCTTTGAACGCATCAGCAAATAATTGCAGCGTGCGCGTGCCGCCGATCACCACATCCGCCTGCGACAATGTTTTCATCGCTTGTGGTGTCAGGCCATCACAGCCGTTATCTAATACGCCGATGATGGCGCAGCGATGTGTCATCATGATGAAGTGGCCTCCGCAATTTTGATGCCGTCGAAATCGCACACCAATACAGTGAGAATAAATTTTTGTGGGTAACGCGCCGTAATGGCTTCAATGACTTTATTTGCCAACGCCAAATGGAAGACATCCGACAAACCCAGAGCAATCATTTGTTCGCCAGCAAAGCGTGCTGTTTCGTTATTGCGTATGGCTTCACATACAGCGTGAGGCGCACCAAGATCAGCGGCAATATCTGCCAGCAATCCGGTGTTAACTTCAGAGCGACCGGCGTGAGTAATGGATTCACCCTGCGCCATTTTGGTGAGCTTTCCCACCATACCGCCAATGACAACGCGCTGCATTTTGCACTTCACAGCCGCATCCAAGGCGTAGCGCAAAAAATCGCCCATTTGAATAAAGCAGGCTTCCGGCAGCTCTGGCAATTCACGCATGGTAAATTTTTCTGTGCGACCGCCGGTCGTCAACACAACAGTGTCGTTGCCTTGTTTAGCAGCAACTTGCACGCCTTGCACCACACTCGCGCGGAATGCGCTGGTGGAATACGGTTTCACAATCCCGGTAGTGCCGAGTATGGAAATACCACCGAGTATGCCGAGCCGCGCATTCAACGTTTTTTTCGCCATTTCTTCACCGCCTGGCACAGAAATGGTGACAGATAAACCATCTTTATCGAGCAGCGCGCCCGCCGCTTCGCGCACATTTTCAGTAATATTTTTTTGCGGCACAGGGTTGATGGCGGGGCCGCCAATTTCCAACCCCAAACCCGCCATCGTGACGTAACCCACACCGCTGCCATTGAGCAACTTCACTACACCGGCTTCACCGCGCAGGATACGCACAGTGGCCGTCATGTGCGCGCCATGCGTCACATCGGGATCATCACCGGCATCTTTAACAACCACGGCATGTGCTTCGGTAGCACTGCAATCACCACTGTCCACTGCAAAAGTGACGCGCTGGCCGTTGGGCAACAGCGCTTCAATATGACTGGGCACTTCACCGTGCAACAAGCCCATAATCGCAGCGCGCGCAGCGGCAGCCGAGCAAGCACCCGTGGTGTAGCCCGTGCGTAAACGCTTTTTAGCAGGGATCTTTTCCATCACGGCACGCCTTACTGCGCCGCTCCATCCTTGTGCATTCGTTTCTCGGCCTGTTCTGCCACAGCCAGAATGGCGTGAATGGCAGCCACTACCAATGTGGAACCGCCTTTGCGCCCTTCGGTAATGATCCACGGCACGGTATTTAATTCAGCCAGCGCCGCTTTTGATTCTGCTGCAGACACAAACCCTACCGGCATACCGATAACTAAAGCGGGTTTGGCGTTTTCTTCGCGCACTAAACGAATAATTTCCAATAACGCAGTCGGCGCATTGCCGATGCCAATGATGGCGCCGTCCAACAAGCCCAGCCGATGCGCTTTGCGCATTGCAAATACCGCACGCGTCGAGTTGGCGGCTCTTGCATCGGCGATAACATCATCGTCACTAATAAATTGATGCAGGGTAACACCGAAGTGTGCCAAACGCGGCTTGGACACGCCAACACAAATCATCTCGACATCCGCAATCAATGCCTTGCCCTGCAAAATAGCTTGCACACCTGCATCCATGGCGTCGCAATGGAATTTTGTTAAGCCGTTGAACTCAAAATCAGCAGTGGCGTGAATCATGCGCCGTACAACAGGCCACTCGGTTGCACTGTATGTGTGCTGCCCAGCTTCTTTATCAACCACAGCAAACGATTCATGCTCAATTTGCTGCCCTAATAGCGTGAGCTGTTCGGTAAAAACATTGCCCGCAGCAGTGCTACTCTCGGTACTATTCATGCGCGATGCCCTCGTACTCAGTGCTGATGGTGTGCATGGTGATGATGGCCATGACTGTGATCATGGTCATGATCGTGGTCGTGGTCGTGATGCGCAGCGTCATACGGACTGATGTCATGCAAACCTGCTTTGGCATCTCGCACACGCTCGTCCAATAACTGAAAAATTTCACGCTCAAAACCCAGATAGTCTGCAGTGTGAAAGCGTATTTGCGGATACTGTTTTTGCAGCGCCTGCGATTGGCGTTTGATGCGCTCAATCAAGGTGCCGGTAAACAAGTAATACGGCAAGATAATAATTTGCATCATGCCCTGTTGTAATTGTCGCTGCACCACACGCTCCAAACGCGGATAAGTGATGCCAGTAAAG
>CAZZNL010000025.1:0-3930 GCA_964655625.1 uncultured Pseudomonadales bacterium | reverse complement strand
CAGTAAAGGCGATATCGATCAATTCGTGGCGACTGTTGCGCGCCAAACTGACCTCGTGCAGCCAGCGCGCCATTTTGGCAACTTCACCGTTGGCTTTTCTGTCTGAGGAACCGCGCCCCAGCAAAATAACACCCGTACTGAAAGGATCGGGCGTATCCAACGCCGCCATACCGCTACTCAGTCGTCGCCTGAGAATGGCGAGCATTTCATCGCAAGCGCCGAGATGCGGCACATAAACAAACTGACACTGTGGAAACTGTGCACGCGCTTTAGCAATGTGGTGCGGAATTTCCACTTTCACGTGGCCTGCTGCGTTGAGAATCAAAGGCACTACAATCACGCGCTCCGAATTCGCACTGGCTTTTGCCAAGCCTTCATCTAACAGCACATCGGCAAACTCGATAAAACACAAATCAATGCGCCAATCCGGGTGTTGCTCTCGCCACTGCTGCGCAAACAACTCAACCTCTCGGTTGCCGTTTTGATCGCGTGAGCCGTGCCCTACCAACAAAATCGTATCAGTCATGTACAGCATCTCCGTTATGGTGGCTCACAGGTTTTTCTGCCTTGCGAAAGCGATGGGTAAATCCAGGATCGTACAATTTGGATTTCTTCAATTCAGGCCAAGTGCGTGCCCCCAATGTAGGGCTAATCACAATCATGGCTTGCGCAGTAATTCCTTCTGCAATGCAACGCGCACGAATATTATGAAGTTCACCGCGCACAATTTTTTCTTCGCCAGGCCAACTGGCTTTCTGCACCACCAATACCGGCGATTGATCACTCCAACCCGACATCAATAATTCACTGCGTACGGTTTTCAGCAGCGTGATGGAGAGATAAAGACACAGCGTGCAGTGATGGCTGGCCAATTCAGCTAGTGATTCGCCCTCTGGCATTGGTGTTCTGCCTTCAACGCGCGTCAGAATCACCGTTTGTGTCACTTCCGGCAGTGTCAGACTTTCACAAGCGGCCGCCATAGAAGCCATGGCAGAAGTAACACCGGGCACCACTTGCACAGGAATGTTGGCGGCATCCAAGGGTTGCACCATTTCAATCAAGGCGCCGTACAAACCCGGATCACCCGTTTGTAAGCGAATAACCGTTTGATGTTGCTGTGCGCGAGTGATTAACCACTCTGTAATTTGCACCAAAGTCATGTCTTTCGAATCGACAATTTCGCAGTGTGCTGGCGCCCACTGGGTTGCCGCCTCTGACACTAGCGACCCGGCAAACAAAATGGCATCGGCGCGCTTGATCAACTCGCAACCCTTGAGTGTCAACAATTGCGGGTCCCCAGGACCTGCGCCAACAAAATAGACTGTGCCGCTCATGTGTTAAACAATCTCGCCGTAGCTTCTGGGTTAGAAGAAAAATACAGATGCAAATACGAGGCGTGTAAGCGCTTTTGTCGATACACCGGCTCAGGTTTGCCACGCTTGCCTTGTGTGAAAGCGACTGGCGTCAGCGAAGACTGTGTTTGCGAGTGATGAAAGGTGTGACCGCGCCATTCGCCTTCTGGCAACACCACACTGTGCATACCCAGATTGGCGAGTTTGCTTTGCATGACTGCATCACCGCGCAGCAAACCGACCATGGCAGCGCGCTGACCGCTGTTGTCCGCCAAAGAATCCAACAAATACAACAAGCCTCCGCACTCGGCGACTAGCGGCTTATTCGCTTCATAGTGTTCGATTAAAGCTTTTTTCATTGCGCGATTATTTTCTAGCGCTGTCAGGTGCAATTCTGGATAACCACCGGGCAAATACACCGCATCACAGACGGGCAGCGCCTCATCTGCCAGCGGCGAGAAATACACAATGTCTGCACCCAGATTTTTCAAACAATCCACATTGGCGCGATAGAGAAAAGCAAAAGCGCTGTCTTGTGCAATGGCGATACGCTTTCCCTTTAACGGCAGAAAAGAATCCTGTGGCGATAACGCTTGTGCCGGTGGCAAAAATGTCACGGGATCCGGCAACAATGGCGCGGCCGTTTCTGCCAATGCATCCGCCATGCGCTCTAAACGTCTATCGAGATCAGCAATTTCTTCAGCTTGCACCAAACCTAAATGACGAGAAGGGATGGCATCGTCATCATCGTGACGAAAGATGGCACCGTACCAAGCAATATCTTCCGGCAAACTCGCCTGTAACATGGCGGCATGATTTTTACTGGCGACACGATTGGCGAGCACACCGGCAAACGGCAAATCTTTGCGATAAGAAGCAAGACCGTGCGCGATAGCGCCGAAAGTTTGCGCCATGGCATTGGCACCAATCACCGCCAACACAGGAATACCGAAACGCTGTGCCAAATCAGCACTCGACGATTCGCCGTCGAATAATCCCATCACACCTTCAATCAGAATCAAATCCGCCGTGCCGGCTGCCTGATACAACAATTCACGGCAGTGTTGCTCGCCGCCCATCCACAAATCCAATTGATAGACCGGCTGACCTGAGGCGCGCTCGTGAATCATGGGATCGAGAAAATCGGGACCACATTTGAATACGCGCACACGCCGCCCTGCTCGCGTATGCAAACGCGCGAGCGCGGCCGTGACTGTCGTCTTTCCCTGACCGGATGCCGGCGCCGCAATAAACAGCGCAGGACAGCTGTGTGCGTGACTCATCGTGCGATCGTGTCAGGCTGTGGTTGGTGAATTTGCAGATGCGTTGGCGCGGCGATACAACCAAGCACTGGCAAAACCCAATGCCAGCCAAAACATCGCATTAGCAACTGCCGAAGCCACAATAAACTGCTGCTGCAAGGCCAGTGGAGCCAAGGCCTCTGGCACTGCGGGTTGTGGCGCGCCAATAATGTGCGGCACTGCGATTAGCAGCACACCCAGCATTTTCAGCGCCATGGGTCGTGCAAATGCACCCAGTGCGAGCCCACCTGCCGTTGCAAACGCCGTAGCTACCCACCAGGTTTGGCGTGCAGACAACTCGGCCGCCACTGTGCCAGGCAACTCCGGATGCAAGCCAAGAGAAGGCGCAGCAAACAGCGTGACGTAACCCGCCAACCCCCAGAGCAAACCCGCATTGGCACTCTGCGGTGCACGCAACTGAAACAGGCCCACCAGTATCAGGGCATAACCGACGCCCATGACCAAATTGGCACTGGCCGTAGACAGCGTGCGCTGCCAGCCATCTTCCGGTGCCCAAGCTTCTTCATCGTGATGATGATCCGCTGCCTGTGCTGGTTGATCGGCAGGCGCAGACTCGTGATCCCCCGCGTGTTCATGCGCGTCAGCGTGCGCATGATCAGCTGCCTGCTCCGGTGCCTCCACCACTGGCGCGTTCTCGTAGGTTTCCGCCTTGAGAATCAATGGCGTAACAAACACTATTTGGGCAATAGTCAAAATCAGGGCCGCAAGAAACCCCGCCAGCAGAGCTGGCGCAATCTTCGTTTTCATCAATCAGCCCTTCTTAGTGGCAGGGAAAGGCAACGCTGTGGCGCGTGTCATGCGCAGCGTTGTGAGCAACAGCCATCGGTGCGAAACCCACTACAAAAATCAGTGCCAAGCCGGCAGCGATCATGGAAAAAGCGGGCAACAGCTGTGCTGGTGAAGCCAGAGCGGTGGTGGAAGCAGTAGTTGTAGCAGGCATGACATATCCCCGTGCAATGCTGAGTAATACGGGGGAAGACATCACAGAGAACAAGAGACTTGTTGCTCGCTGCCCGCCCGCCGCGGTCAATAACGAAAGCTTGCGCGCAATGAATGCGGCAAACGCATGCAAACAGGCCGGTCTCCGGGCTTGCGAGTGAGTGCAATCCTGCACTCCGACGGGCGCCTTCCCGCGTCTCACTTGGCAGTGTTAGACGCAGTGGCTATTGCCGGTCTCTACTCGCTTACCGTTGCGGGGGCAGCGCTGGCATTGTCTTCCCGATAGGTTGACGCACCAGCTTCCCGTTTCACCCTTG
>CAZZNL010000024.1:9531-12752 GCA_964655625.1 uncultured Pseudomonadales bacterium | reverse complement strand
TACAGCGTGATGACACTGCCGCTGAGTGACAGACAGTAACCGGCAACAGGCCACTCGCGCGACAGCGGGCTGGCGAGGTAGCGCAACACATAAATTGCCATATTGCTGAGTGTGGGAATCAACACGTCGAGCATGCTGCGCAGATCTGGGCTGATCAGTAATGAACCGATGACAATGTTGGTGTGGCTTTTGCCATTGTTGATATACCAAGCACAAAAGCTGCCAATGAGTAGCAAGCAAATGACATCGGTTTTGTGTCGCTGTTGTTGCAGGCACAGTAGCAGTGCAATCAGCGGTAATGCCATCAAGCCAGTGAAATTGCACAGCGCGGCGACAATGCCCAGCAGCACCGCCAACAGCCAGCGCAACGGTGTTTGACGGCTGAACACGGCGAGATACAGGCTGAGCAGCCCGAACAAATTGGACATGAACCACTGCACATCCATGGCGTACAAGAAATTGCTGATTTGGGTGGTGCTAAACAGTGCTGCAGCAAACAAGCTGATGCTGATAAGGCGGTCCGCTGTTGAGAGCAGGGTGCAAGCGCGCAGCGCGCGCCACAAGAGAAAGAGGTAGGCGAACTGGCAGCCCAGTGCCGTGGCGATAGTCAATTGATTGCTGCCATCAAACCAATAGCTGTCGGCAAAGAACAAGAGTTTAGGAAGCAAAATGCGATGCGCGCCGCCATAAGCATCGAGCAGATAAGCCCAGGACCATTCGCCGCGAAACTGTTTTTCAATATCACCCACAAACTCCCACAGGTCGCGGAAGGGGCCTTGCCACTGTAAGAGCCAAGTCAGATACAGTGAAAACAGCATTAAAGCGATAGCTGCTGTTGTGCAGTAGGCCGCTATGATCGCGGTGCTAACATTGCTTTTGATGGGCTGATCTCGTTCAATGCTGTCAGCATTCATATTGCGTTCCGGATTGTGACTGGTGATAAAAAAACTTCTTGTTCTGATCACTGTATTGCTGCCGCTAAATTTGCTGGCAGACACCGCTGTAAAAGCAACACGCCAACCCAATGTGTTGCTGATCGTGGCAGATGATCTGGGTGTGGGTGATTTGCAAAGTTTTTCTGCAAAAACAGAGTCAGACACACCTACGATTGATGCATTGGCTGCGCAGGGTATGCGCTTCAGCCGATTCTACACAGACAGCACTTGCTCGGCCAGTCGCGCAGCTTTGCTGACGGGGCAGTATCCGGCGCGTTTGGGGTTTCATCCGGTGGCACGCGGCATTGCATCAGAAATTGTGACGCTGCCGGAGTGGTTGCGCAGTGCCGGTTACAATACTTATTTGGTGGGCAAGTGGCATAGCGGTGAATTAAATCCGAGCGCGCTGCCCACGGCGCAGGGTTTTGATAACTGGTTAGGTTTTCTCAATCAATGGTTTTTGCAGGGGCCAGATGCTGATGGCAGGCCTGTATTGCGTGCGCCGGTGTATCACAATCCGTGGCTGCAGGATGATAAAAATCATTGGCAGCAGTACAGCGGTTATTTGCCCGATATTCTTACACAGCGCGCGGTAGACAATATCACGCAGGCGGCTCATGCCGATAAACCCTGGTTGTTGTGGTACGCCACGCCTTTGCCGCACGCGCCTCTGCATTTTCCTCCAGAAATAACGGCCAACGAAAAAGCCAGTGATGATGAAAAATATCGCACTATGCTCAATCATCTGGATAAAAACGTCGCGCAGTTGTTGCAGGCGCTGGAGCACAGTGGGCAGCGCGATAACACCATCATTATTTTTCTGAGTGATAACGGTGCGCCGGAAAAGCGTACAGGTAGCAATGCGGCGTTTGCGGGGGGCAAAGCGCATTACAGTGAAGGCGCCGTGCGTACACCGATGTTGTGGGTTGATCCTGCGGTAATGCCCAATTCGCTCGATGAGCGCGCCATTATGATTGAGGATATTTTTCCCACATTGGCCGCTAGATTGGGTGTGCCGCTGCCTTTTGTGACCGATGGCGTGGATTTCAATGCGTTGACCTCGATAAAAATTATCAATGATAGGCCGATGTATTGGATGTCGCGCGGCAGTGCTTCTGTATTGTCGGCGGATCATCGTTGGCGCATGACAGAAGAATGGACGTTTCGCACGCTACAGCGTTTTCTATGGTGGCGTGTTGATGCGCAATCGGCGACAGATTTCAGCGCCTGGCGTTATGGTTATTTTTTGCGTGTTCAAAAAATGCGCCAACAATGGCTGGCTTGGTTGAACGAAGTTTCACGCACAGCGGTGCAGCAGGAAAAGTTGAGCGCGGGGGGTTGGAGTATTAGTGGTAATGATTTTTTGCGCACACCACTGAAGGAGTGGGATTTTTATGTGGCGGTCAAACCGGCAGGAGATGCACGCGACGAGACGGAACAGGTGCTGGCAGAGCAGGCAGGCGTTTGGTCTTTGCGTTACAACGCATCGCAACAGCAATTATTGGTGACGATGTACGGCCATCATTGGGCGGTTCCGCTGTTGTTGTCGCAACAATGCACGCTGATTGGACTGAATGCAGATATCTACGATCGCTATACCAATATCGGCAACCGCATCAATCCGAGTAAATTGTTGTTGTCAGTTAATGGAGAAGAAACGGCGCGCACAGAGTGGCAGATTGACTCGCTGGCGGATGTAGACGTGCAAACGCCCACTTTGTTGGGAGTCTCCAGCGCACAAAAAAACCGCTGGCAGGGCAGTCTGGCAGCGGTTTTCTATCATCGAGCCAATCGCGTGGGCGAGTGGCCGTATTTTCTGGATGAAGCCGCTTTGCGTAGTGAATTGTGCGCGCGGCTTCAGTGAACAGGCTTTAACGTTGCAATAGAGCCAATTTGCCGGGCTTGCCGTTCCATTCTTCGGCATCTGGCAGGGCGGGCTTCATTTCAGTGATATTCGGCCACTGCACAGCGAGTTCGGCGTTCAGCTCGATAAAGGCTGCCTGGTCAGCTGGCAGCTCGTCTTCTGAGTAGATGGCGTTTACTGGGCACTCGGGTTCACACAACGCACAGTCGATGCACTCATCGGGGTGGATGACCAAGAAGTTAGGGCCTTCATAGAAACAATCTACCGGACACACTTCTACACAGTCAGTGTGCTTGCAGTTGATGCAGTTTTCGCCAACAACAAAGGCCATTTCGATTTCCTCAAATACAGGGAGGGTGGATGTAAACGGGGCGCTATTTTACCCGCCTTTTATCTGCCTTGGTGCGCAGTTATGTACGATA
>CAZZNL010000024.1:0-9521 GCA_964655625.1 uncultured Pseudomonadales bacterium | reverse complement strand
CGGAAAGCGCGGAAGCTGGTCACAACTCGGTTTTCAAGCGGTATAGCAGCTCCAGCGCTGCTTTGGGGGTGAGTTCATCGGGATTGATGCTCTTCAGTGTCTCCACACAGCGCGGTAGCGGTGGCGCAAACAGATCGGGCTGGCGTGGAGGTGGTGCGGCAGCGGGGCTTGCCGTGCTGTGAGGCGGTGCGCCGGATTCCAGAACCTTTAGCTTGTCTCGTGCAGCGGCGAGCACCTCACGCGGAATCCCGGCCAGTTTGGCCACTTGTAGGCCGTAGGACTTACTGGCCGCGCCGCGTTGCACTTTGTGTAGAAACACGATGCCATCGGCGTGTTCGCTGGCATCTAAGTGGGCATTGGCTACGCCCGCACATTCTTCCGGCAGCGAGGTTAATTCAAAATAGTGGGTGGCAAACAAGGTAAAAGCGCGCGCACGTTCGGCCAGAAAATGGGCGCAGGCCCAAGCCAGTGACAGGCCATCAAAGGTGCTGGTGCCGCGCCCGATTTCATCCATCAGTACCAGGCTTTTGGGGGTGGCGTTGTGGAGAATATTGGCGGTTTCAGTCATTTCCACCATGAACGTGGAGCGGCCGCTGGCCAGATCGTCCGAAGAGCCGATGCGGGTGAAAATGCGGTCGACCAGGCCGATCGTGGCGCGTTCAGCCGGTACGTAGCTGCCGATGTGGGTCAGTAATACGATCAACGCCGCTTGTCGCATATAAGTGGATTTACCACCCATATTGGGGCCGGTGATGATCAGCATGCGCTGTTGTTCGTCCAGCGTGAGGTCATTGGGAACAAACGCCTCGCCCTGCAGTTGTTGCACCACTTGCTCCACCACGGGGTGGCGGCCATTGATGATGTCGACGCCGGGTTGTTCAGTCAGCACGGGGCGACACCAGTGCAGCGTTTCTGCGCGTTCGGCCAGGGCGGCCAATACATCCAGCTCCGCCACCGCTTGAGCGGTAGTTTGCAGGGCAAGCAGTTCGTTATTCAATGTATCGAGCAGAGCGTCGTACAGTTGTTTTTCGCGCGCCAGTGAACGACTTTTGGCCGATAGCGCCTTGTCTTCAAATTGTTTTAATTCGGGCGTGATGTAACGCTCGGCATTTTTTAAGGTTTGACGACGAATGTAATCGTCGGGTGCCTGTTTGGATTGCGCAGTCGGCAATTCGATGTAGTAGCCGGACACACGGTTGTAGCCCACTTTCAAATTGGGCAGGCCGGTGCGCTCGCGTTCGCGCAATTCCAGTTGCACCAGATAATCGCCGGCGTTTTCACTGATGGCGCGCAATTCATCGAGTTCGGCGTCATAACCTTCAGCGATGACACCGCCGTCGCGTATCACCATGGGTGGATTTTCGACCACGGCTTTTTGTAGCAGAGTAACTATTTCGGGAAATTCACGAATCTGTTCTGCGCGCGCTGAGAGTGTGTGATGCTGCTGCAGTTGTGTGCGCACCTGCGGTAAGCAGGCCAGGGATTGACACAAACGTGTCAGGTCGCGCGGTCGCGCCGAACGCAAGGCCACCCGCGACAAAATGCGTTCTACATCGCCCACTTCTTTGAGTGTGTCGCGCAGCACTTCATAGCGATACGCGTCGAGTAAGTCGGCCACAGATTGCTGGCGTTGTTGCAAGGTGTGCAAGTGTGCCAGCGGGCGGTGCAGCCAGCGTTTGAGCAAACGCGCGCCCATTGCTGTCGTGCAGGTATTGATCACTGAAAACAGTGTGTTTTCTTGCGTGCCGGCGATGTTGATATCCAGTTCTAGATTGCGCCGTGTTGCGGCATCCATTTCAACGGCTTCACCGCATCGTTCAACTACCAGTGCATGAATATGTGGCAGTGCGGAACGCTGGGTTTGTCGCACATAGCTGATCAGGCAGCCCGCCGCGCGCAACGCCAGTTCCATATCGGCACAGCCAAAACCATTGAGATCGCGCGTGGCAAATTGTTGGGTGAGCAGACGCTGTGCTGTATCAACGTCAAACTCCCACGGTGCAAGTTTGCGCACGCCCGCGCGGCGCAAAATAATGTCTGGCAGTGTGATGTCATCTTGCAATAACAGTTCTGCAGGATTCAGGCGCTGCATTTCACCGGCGAGGCTTTCCAGCGTGTCGACTTCTTGCACAGTGAAGCGGCCGCTGGTGATGTCCAGTGCGGCAATGCCGGTTCTGCCATCAGCGTGAAACAGTGCAACCAATAAATTGTCGCGAGACTCATCCAACAACAATTCATCACTGACTGTGCCGGGCGTGACAATACGCACCACTTTGCGTTCGACGGGGCCTTTGCTGGTGGCGGGATCGCCCATCTGTTCCACAATGGCAACCGATTCCCCCAAGCGCACCAAACGCGCGAGATAATTATCGGCTGCATGAAAAGGCACACCGGCCATGGGGATGGGCGCGCCGCCGGATTTGCCGCGCGCTGTGAGTGTGACATCCAGCAGGCGTGCTGCTTTTTTGGCATCGTCGTAAAACAGTTCGTAAAAATCGCCCATGCGATAAAACACCAGCTCGTGCGGATGTTGGGCTTTTATCGCCAGATATTGCTGCATCATCGGCGTGTGCAGCGGGCTGTCTGTCGCAGGGGCGTTTGTCGTCATGCGTGTGCGGTCTTGGCAGATCGGTAGAGAAACAATCGGGTGAGCAACAATACACAAGCGACCACCAGCCCGGCAATCAATCCTATCCAGAAACCGGCTGCACCCAGTGGTGTGTCACTCAAGGTGCTACTAAAGGCGAGGGCGTATCCGAGTGGCAGACCAATGCCCCAGAACGACAACAAAATCATCAGCATCGGCATGCGTGTGTCACGGTAGCCGCGCAATCCGCTGATCGCAGTGACTTGCAATACATCAGCCAACTGAAAGCCTGCGGCCAGTTGCAATAGTGTCACTGCCGTGTGGATCACGTTTTGATCGTTGGTGTACAAACTGGCAATGCCGTAGCGACCAAATAACAACAAGGGAATATTGATCATGGCGATGCCCAGCGCTAATAACAGCGTCCAGCGCGCCAGTTTTTGTGCAAGCCAGGTTTGACCGGCGCCGATTAAAAAGCTGACTCGCAATGTCAGAGCCATACCTAAGCTCAGCGGCACCATAAACATCAATGACACAAAGTTGAGCGTTAATTGATGTGCTGCAACCACAATGGGTCCCAGTGGTGCAATCAGCAAAGCAATCACAGTGAACATACTCACTTCAAAAAAGAACGTGAAACCGATGGGAACGCCCAACCACAGCAAGTCTTGCAGGATTTTTTTCTGGGGCAGATGCCAGCTGCGGGTGAGAGGAAAATGGCGAAATAAATGGCTGTGATGCAAAAACACCAACAGTGCCAGCAGAGAACAAATATTGGCGATAGAAGTGGCCCATCCACAGCCTGCGCCACCCAGTTCGGGAAAGCCAAAGCGTCCGTAGATCAATACATAGTTAAACGGCAAATTGATGATGTTGGAGAGCAGCGACATGGCCATCACCACGCGTGTGTGGCCGAGACCGTCGGTAAAACCGCGCAGCGCCACCATCAACAGCATCGCCGGTACGCCCCAGGCAAAACCTTGCAGATAACCGTGAGTAATGGCGGCGGTTTCCGGCTCCAATTGCAGCCAGTGCAACAGCGGTTGCGCATTGAGTAGCAGAACAATCATCAGCGCGCTGCACAGTAGCGCGATGTAAATGCCTTGCCACGCGGTTGGTACAACGTGCTGCGTACTGCCGGCGCCGCGATGCCCAGAAACTGTTGGCTGCAAGGCACTCAAAATGCCGAGAAAAAATAAGAACACCGGCATCCAGATGCTATTGCCGATGGCGACGCCAGCCAGATCGCGCGCGCTGTAATGGCCAGCCATCATGGTATCGATGACACCATTGATCATCTGTGACAGTTGCGTGATCAGAATAGGGCCACCCAAGCGCGCCAGTTGCCGCCATTCCGAAAGCAGGGGCTGCCATCCCGAAAGCGGGGATTGATTTTTGTCGAGCTGGTGGAGGGTCATGCGCGGTTATGTCGGCTTAAGATCGGTCAAATGTGAATACCAAGCGCTATGCTAACGCGAGTCGCCGTACAATGATGCCGGTACTTTTACTGTGAGAACCAAATCCTGTGAAAACTAATCTCTGTGAAAACCAAGCTCTGTGAAAACCAAACCTTGTGAAAGTCATAAACAGCGAAATACATGCCTGTGATGCCTGACAGCTTACCCGCGATTACGGTTGTGCAGCGACAGACGCTGGACTGGCAGGCTATAACGCCGGAGCAGTTTCAGCCGCTGTCGGCGGCGTTTTGCCGTTTGTGGGGTAAGCCGGAAAATTATGTTTTTCGCTTGATGCAGTTGTGGGACAGCACATTTGCTCTGGGTTATTTCGCCACGCGTGCGCGTTTGAAAGCGATAGCAGAAGCCAATATCCGTTCAAGCGCAGGTGTATGTTTTGCGCCGTATGCCGCGTATCGCAATATTCCTGATCAATATGGTTTTTATCTATTCATGGATGATGACGATTGGGTGAGCCCTGAGCTGGCTCGGGTGTTGTGTGCACAGTCGCCCAATACGCAAAACGCGCTGTTGTGGCGCGCCGCCAATGTTGGCAGCCCGCAGCAGGAATATCCGGTTTTTGTGTGGGGTTTGAATGGGCGCTGCATGACCAATAACTACGCCATTAGTAGTGTGTGGCTGGATCACCTGCGCAAACTGGATGGCGTGGTGCAGCATGCAGTAGCAGCGGAAACGCTCGCCAGTTTCGATAATGTGTTGCAGTTGGATGCGGCACTGACAGCGAGTAACAAAAGCCCTTGTTCCAGCGTATCGTTGGATCGCGGTTTGCAAGGTGATTTATCGTCCGGCAAATTGGCGCAGCTGGTGGATGATTACGTGCAGCGGATGAACAATGTGCCAGAGAGTGACACATGGATGGTGCCGTGGATCAGGCCATTAGTAGAAGAAACTGTGGCGCTGTTTCAGCAAGTCAGCGCCAGTCGTATCACTTGATGCGCATACCTGGTTGCGCGCCGCTGTCTGGCGTCAACAAAAAAATATCTTTGCCGCCTGGGCCTGCAGCCATCACCATGCCTTCTGACACACCGAACTTCATCTTGCGCGGTGCGAGATTGGCTACCATTACCGTCAATCTGCCGATGAGTGCTTCCGCTTGATAGGCAGATTTAATGCCGGCGAAAACATTGCGCTGTTCGTCGCCGAGATCCAGTGTCAGTTGCAGCAACTTGTCTGCACCTTCAACTGCTTGTGCGTTAATAATTTTGGCAACGCGCAAATCGATTTTGGCAAAGTCATCGATTTCAATAGTGGGAGCGATACTGTTGTTATCGGCAGCCGGTGCTTTTTTGTTCTGTGTTTTTTCTGTCTTGGTGGAGGCAGCAGTCTCTGCGGGTTTTTCTTCGGCTAACATCGCTTCTATCTGCTTGCTGTCTACGCGTTGCATCATCGCTTCATAGGGTTGGATGCGATGGTTTAACAGCGGTTGCAGTTTGTCTGTCCAGCTCAGCTCATCGGCGAGAAACGCTGCAGATTTTTGTGTCATGGCCGGCAGTACCGGTTGTAAATAAATCATCAACACACGAAATAGATTGACGCCCATGGTGCAGACATCCAATGCCGCAAACTGGTGACCTTCTTTTGCCAATACCCAGGGTGCTTTGTCGTTGATGTAGGCATTGGCTTCATCGGCCAGTGCCATGATTTCACGCATGGCATGACCGTATTGGCGCGCTTCATACAGCGCGGCAATCTGTGGGCTGGCATCGACAAAACGCTGCCATAGCTCAGGGGCTTCCAGATGCGAGGATAGGGTGCCGCCGGCTTTGGTGATAAAGCTGGCACAGCGACTGGCGATATTGACCAGTTTGCCGACCAGATCAGCGTTCACACGCTGGACAAAATCGCTGAGATTCAAATCGATATCATCAACACCGTCGCCGAGCTTGGCGGCGAAGTAATAGCGCAGGTATTCAGGTTGTAAATGTTTCAGGTAGCTCTGTGCACGGATGAAAGTGCCGCGCGATTTGGACATTTTTTTGCCATCGACAGTCAGAAAGCCGTGCGCAAAAATCTGTGTCGGTGTGCGAAAGTTGGCGTTGTGCAGCAGTGCGGGCCAGAACAGTGCGTGAAAATTGATGATGTCTTTGCCGATGAAGTGATACAACTCGGTTGATGAGTCGGCGCTCCAATACTGATCAAAATCGATACCGTGATGTTGGCAGTAGTGCTGGAAGCTGGCCATGTAGCCGACAGGCGCATCCAGCCAGACATAAAAATATTTTCCGGGTGCGCCGGGAATTTCAAAACCGAAATACGGTGCATCGCGAGAAATATCCCAAGCCTGCAAACCGCTTTCTAGCCACTCTGCCATTTTGTTGGCAACTTCTGTTTGCAGGTGACCGGCGCGTGTCCAGGTTTTCAGAAAGTCTGAGCAGGCAGGTAGATCAAAGAAGTAGTGTTCAGATTCTTTTGGGATTGGTGTTGCGCCAGAAATGGCTGAAACGGGATTGATGAGATCCATCGGCGCATAGGTCGCGCCGCAGGCTTCACAGTTGTCGCCATACTGATCTTCCGCTTTGCATTTCGGGCAGCTGCCTTTGATGTAGCGATCGGCAAGAAATAATTGTTTTTCTGGATCGAATGCTTGGGTGATGGCGCGTGTCTTGATCAAGCCTTTTTGTTGTACGCGCTGGTAAATCAGCTCGCTGTAGTGACGGTTTTCATCCGAATGCGTGGAATGGTATTGGTCGAAATTGATCAGGAAACCTTGAAAATCCTGTTCGTGCTCGCGTCGCACATCGGCAATCAGTTGTTCGGGGGTAATGCCCAGCTGCTCGGCCTTGAGCATGATGGCGGTGCCGTGCGTGTCGTCGGCGCAGACATAGATGCATTGCTGCCCGCGCGCTTTCTGGAAGCGCACCCAGATGTCGGTCTGGATGGTTTCCAGTAAGTGTCCCAAGTGGAGGGAGCCATTGGCATAGGGCAGGGCGCTGGTGACGAGAATTTGGCGAGGTGTGGTCATGAAAAAGCCGGTACAGACAGTGTTGCGGAAGGCTTGGGACTATAGCGGGTCAGCCGGTCTTTTTCGAGTAATCAGTCTGGTAATATGCGCGACGAATGCAACTGAGGTGTGGCAATGGCTATCAAAGCAGACAAATGGATCCGACGTATGGCGCTGGAACACGGCATGATTGAGCCGTTCGAAGCCGGTCAGGTGCGCGAACCCGATCCAGGCAAACGTGTCATTTCTTACGGCACCTCCAGCTACGGTTACGATGTGCGTTGTTCGGATGAATTCAAAATTTTCACCAATGTGCATTCCGCGACGGTTGATCCCAAGGCGTTTGACGAAAAAAGTTTTGTCGATATCAAAAGCGATGTCTGCATCATTCCGCCAAATTCATTTGCACTGGCACGCACGGTGGAATATTTCCGCATTCCACGCAATGTGCTGACTATCTGCTTGGGTAAATCTACTTATGCGCGCTGCGGCATCATCGTCAATGTCACGCCGTTGGAGCCGGAGTGGGAAGGGCATGTGACCCTGGAGTTTTCTAATACCACCAACCTGCCCGCCAAAATCTACGCCAATGAAGGTGTGGCGCAGATGTTGTTTTTTGAATCCGACGAAGTGTGTGATGTTTCTTACAAGGATCGCGGTGGTAAATACCAGGGTCAACGCGGTGTGACTTTGCCTAGGGCATAACCATTCAGCAGTGCGATGTGCATTAAGGTGTGACTGCCCTGCGGCGAAAAATAATGTATGCACCTTCGCGCTGTGCGCTGATGTCGTAATGGGCTTGTATCCATTGATGCAGTGCTTTGAATTCTTTTAGTCGATTACCGCCGCCCGGATGCAAGAACTGTTCAAAATAGACGATATAAGCCGGGTTTTTCTGCGCCAGTTCTGCCACAAATTGTTGGCGCAGAGTTTGCGTAGTGGCGGAATCAGGTTGCATCCACAGCGGCACATCAATCAGAAAACGCGTTGCAGAAGTAGCGCGCGCTAAAAGCAGCGCTGCTTGACCGTCACCGGCCATATCAAGCACTTGTACCGTGTCTGTGTTATGTAACTGCTGTTGTTGTAACTGTTGTTGCAACTGTTGTTTTAAGTGCGTGGCCACCTCTTGTGCGCGCCAAGCTTCAGGGTGTTGCTCGGTTTGTTGATATGCACGCTGCATGGCGGGAAGACTGAAGCTGCCTAGCTGCCAACCCAGTAGTGCGCAGGGTAGCAGTAAAAATATGGCCAGCGCTTTCTGCCGCGATGCTGCTTGAGGCGCAGGTGTGGTCAGCAAGAGCGAAAAACAAAGAAAGCTCCAGTACGCAGAGGGAAAAAGATGGTTGGTCCAAAATTTTCCTGCCAGTACTTCGTAAAAGGTAAAGGCGATGGTGATGGCGGCCAGTTGTTTCAGTCGTTGCTGTTGCAACAGGTTTTGTCGATGACAAGTCCATGCCCACGCCAAACCTGGCGCTGCCAATGCCAGCGATAAGCCGCCAAATTGTAGAAATTGTGTGCCCAGTGTAGACCAGCGTTCATAGCTGCTGTCGTAGTGCCATAAGTCGTAACGGCTATTGGCATAAATTGGCAAATAATGGCGATAGATATCGAGAAAACTTTGCCAGCCACCGCGATAAACCATCCATGCAAAAGGAATGATGGCGGTGATACTGGCTGATGCCAGAAATGACATCATTGGGGCTGTGTTTCCCGCTGTTGGGTGGTTGCGTGGTGTGCGGTGTAGCATCCACAGCAACACCGGCACCGCGACGACGGTGTTGGGTTTCATGCTGCAAGCCAGTGCAGCGAATAGGCCGATCCAAGCAGCAGATTTGCGGCTGGCATCGGTTGTGGTGGCAATGGCAAAGGCAACGGCAGCAAACACTAGTGCCAGCACATCGCGTTCCAATACGAATTCACCGCCATTCATCCAATACAACAAACTAAACAAACTGAATCCGGTGATAGCGGCTGGTTTTGAGAGGGGTGCTAGAATTTTCCAGCTGGCCCAGCCGAGGGTGATCATTAGGAATAAATCCACTATGCGCAGCGGCAGACTTTCATAACCTAAAAGCTCGCCGAGCAAGCTATGCAATAAATACGGCGCGGGAAAGTTGATGTCGAAAATATCGCGATACAACACAAAATGCTGTTCGTTGATCAGCCAGGCACTGTAATGCAGCATGGCGAGATCGGCAGAAATCGGGTGATTCCAGGAAAATCCAAAAAGAATAATGCTGGTCAATAAAAGTGCTGAAGCCAGTAACCAGGCGGCACGGCGTGATAACTGCATCATCGGTTGGATTATCCCGGTTTTTTATCGTCCGTTAGGTTGAGATTTTTACCTTCAAAACGGAAAACTTGTGGCTGGCTCTCGCGTTGTGGTCGCGATTTTTCCTCTTCTGTGGTTGGCATCCAGTCAACAAAATTGCGCCAGCCTTCGTAGTTTTCCGAGCGCGGTCTTTCGATTAGGTAGTAGTACACCGCCAGTGAATTGCGGCGTCTATCCTCAGGGCAGGCC
>CAZZNL010000023.1:0-12885 GCA_964655625.1 uncultured Pseudomonadales bacterium | reverse complement strand
CGTCCGCCCACATAAATGTTTTAATAAAAACGGGTAAGACCAAAAAGTTCCTGCAAGTATAAAATTTTATCAATTGCTTCCTGTGCATCGCCAATGATTAAATGACCATGTTTTCCCCTTCCTGTTTCGTATTGATGTTTTGCTGGGTAGTGCCAGGGATTATTTTTTTCTGGTGCTGTCTGGCGCTATTGGTGCCTTGCTCAGTGCAATTTTAGGCGTGGGAAGTTTACTGGCTGCCGGTTTTGTGGATGTGAGTAATGTGTTGCCTAACCTATTGTATTGGTGGCAGGGCAATGTTCTAGGCATCATTCTTTTTAGTACCTTGATATTGGTGTGGCAGGCAAAGCCGGAATTCAATTTTTCACTGCGCAGTGTATTGTTGGCTGTCTTGTGTTTTTTATTGGCATTTTTGTGCGGACAAATTGTCTTCTTGGGGTGGTTTTCTTCTTTGTTTGCCGGATTTCCTCAGCCTTTCTGGATATATATTTTCCTCACCTGGGTTTCTATTGCTTACGGCCGACATGGTGTTCTGATTCTGTTAGTTATGTTTGTCGTGCAGGGTTGTTTGAGTATTTTGGATAATTTTTCCGTTTTTAATGGTGTTACGCAGCAGCAAGCGATGATCCATTACTGGCTGTTTATGGTGACGGCAACCATTTTAGGCATGATTCTGTCTTTTTCGGTGTTTACACAGCGCCAAAGCCAAAAGGAATTGCGTGAAAGTGAAGAGCGCTGGAATTTTGCCTTGGAAGGTGCAGGTGATGGTGTGTGGGACTGGGATCTCAATTCCGACAAAGTGCATCTATCCGCTAATTTCATGCGTATGTACGACTACGGCGGTGATAGTGTCGACGCCAATCCTTCCGCATGGTCAAAACTGGTACATCCTGATGATATGGAACAGGTCATGCAGGATTTTGATAAGCACTTGGCAGGGGAAACGCCGTACTACGAAAATGAGCATCGTGTTCAATGCAGTAATGGCACTTACAAATGGATATTGGATCGTGGCATGGTGGTGCGCTACAGCAACAAGGGCGAACCCTTGCGTATGGTGGGTACGCATACTGATATCACTGATCGCAAGAAAATTGAAGCGGAGCTGTTAGATGCCAAGGCGGAACTGGAAGACCGCGTCGCAGAGCGGACTAAAGCGTTAGCGCTGGCAAAACAGCAAATCGAAGCGGCTCTTGAAGTGAAAACGGAGTTTCTGTCGAATATGAGCCATGAAATTCGTACACCAATCAGCAATATTCTCGGTATGGCGTATTTGATGCTGGAGGCTGACCCCAGCAGTAAGTTACGCGATTACATCATTAAAATTCAAACTGCAGGTCGGCATCTTTTGGCGCTGGTTGATGACGTGCTGGATTTTTCGCGCCTTGAAACCGGACGGCTGGAGTTGACAAAAGAAGTCTTTTGTCTCGATGAGACCGTAAGGTCGCTAGCGGCGGCTTTTGATGAGTCTTTGATGGAAAAAAAATTGCAGTTGCAGCTAGAGATTGATCCGCGTATCGACAATGAGCTGCTAGGTGATTCAGCACGTTTGCAACAAATGTTAGGCAACTATCTCAGCAACGCCATTAAGTTTTCTGAAAAGGGGACTATCAAGATTCATATTTATGCCGTTGCTAGCAATGCAATCGACTACATGTTGCGTTTTGAGGTCATCGATCAAGGCGTGGGTATTTCACCTGATCAGCAAAGCAAATTATTTGCTGCTTTTCAGCAGGCGGATATGACGATTCGCCGGCGCTTTGGTGGTTCCGGTTTGGGGTTGGCTATTTGTCGTCGTCTTGCGGGCATGATGAACGGTGAAGTGGGTTTTGAAAGTCGCTACGGGCAGGGCAGCACCTTCTGGTTTTCTGTCAAATTGGCGCGTGCCAATCCACAGCCAATACCCGAAGAGGTGACGATTACTGCGCAGAATCCTGCAGTGACGAATATTGCAAACAATAAGCGCCTAACAGGTATGCGTGTATTGCTTGCCGAAGATAACGCTTTTAATCAGCAAGTTGCACAAGAGTTGTTGGAAATGGCAGGTGCGAGTGTTGTGGTAGCAAATGATGGTCAGGAGGCATTGCAGCATTTGCGTCAAGCAGCGTTTGATTGTGTGCTGATGGATTTGCGCATGCCGGTCTTGGATGGTCTTGAAGCGACACGATTTATCAGGGCTGATGAAAAGCTGCGCGATACAATTGTTATCGCCATGACCGCTAATACCTGGGATGTCGACAGAGAGCGCTGTCTACAAGCTGGCATGGATGATTTTCTCAGCAAACCTGTACAGCCCTCACACATGATTGAGGTAGTGGCAGAGTGGGCGCGCTGTAATCAGTCGCTGCCCGTAGAGGCCAGTGTACTGGCGGGCTTGTTTGGTGATGACAAAGAAAAAATCAGCAGCTTGATGACGAAGTTTGTATCGTTGACTCGTGAAGAGCTGGGCATTTTGCACGCTGCGGTGGAGCGCCAGGATGTCAAAACCGTCAGGGAGGTGGGGCATAAGCTCAAGTCTTCGGCGCGACAAGTTGGCGCCGGGCGTTTTGCGGAAATTTGTGAGCGATTATCGGATCAAACGGAGCCGGCAGACTGGCCGCAGCTTGCTGCCCATATCCGGCAGCTGGATAAAATCCTCAGCAAGATTGCCCATCAGTTCCAGCTAAGCGGCTAAAATGCCTGTCTTGGACGGCGTTTATCTGAGGTATGCCCGTGAGAAAGACCAAAATTATCTGCACCATCGGTCCTGTGACCGAATCCTACGAGATGCTCAAGAAGATGGCGTTGGCCGGCATGAATGTCGCGCGCCTGAATATGTCTCATGGCGACCACGCCTCTCACGCCAAAGTGATCAAGGCGATTAAAACCCTGAACAAGGAATTGCAGCACCCCATCCCTATTTTACTGGACACGCAAGGGCCAGAAATTCGCACCGGCACACTGAAGAATGATTTGGAACTCAAGCGCGGCGATATTATTTCGGTATCAGCCAGGGCCGATGACGTGGAGTCCACATCGCTGAATATCAATTACCACGACCTGATTGATGATGTAAAAATTGGTGATCGCATTACCGTTGATAACGGCATCATTAATTTGGAAGTTCTGGAGAAGCTGGATCGCGTCATGCGCTGCAAGGTTATTGACGGTGGTCGTTTAAAGAGTAAGCGGCATGTCAATTTGCCCGGCATTCGCGTAAACCTGCCGGCAATCACCACTAAAGATCGCGAAGATATTTTATTTGGCATCAAACAAGAAGTGGATTTTATTGCGCTGTCTTTTGTGCGCGAAGCCAATGATGTGCGCAGCTTGCGTCAGTTGTTGGGCAATAAAGCCGACAAAATAAAAATCATTGCCAAGATTGAAGATCAGGAAGGCGTAAAGAATATTGAAGAGATCGTGGCTGCTGCAGATGGTGTGATGGTGGCGCGCGGCGATCTCGGTGTGGAAATCAATATTGAAGACCTTCCCAACGTGCAGCGGAAAATTGTTCGCCTGTGCCATGAGCATGGCAAGCGCGTGATTGTGGCGACACACTTGCTGGAGTCAATGATCGAAAATCCTATTCCGACGCGTGCTGAGGTAACCGATGTTGCTAATGCGGTGTACGAAGAAGTGGATGCTATTATGTTGTCTGGTGAATCCACAGTAGGCAAGTATCCTATTCGCTGTGTTGAATATATGGATCGCATTTCTCGCACTGCCGAAAAAGCATCGGGATTGCGCTTCTGTAATAATCTGATTAAAGATAACAACAAGCAGCATCTTGCCTATTCTGCTGTGCAGTTGGCCGAGGATATGGATGCGCAAGGTATTGTGGTTATCACGCGCCGAGGTGTGATGGCGAATCTTGTTACTAATTGTCGCCCTACCAAGACTACGATCTTTGCTTTTACCAATGACGGTAGAACTCGACGCCAGATGGGTCTCAACCGCGCT
The DNA here is from genome assembly GCA_964655625.1 of uncultured Pseudomonadales bacterium. Classification (GTDB taxonomy): domain Bacteria; phylum Pseudomonadota; class Gammaproteobacteria; order Pseudomonadales; family UBA7239; genus UBA7239. The sequence goes on along the minus strand of CAZZNL010000023.1, from coordinate 8,949 downwards.
GTTAAACCGCATCGTTTGGCGTTTTCAACTGATCCTGAAAAAACGCTGCAAGCGGCGTTTGATATCTTGAAGCGCGATGATGGTTTTAAGGCCGGTGATCGTGTCGTGGTTATTTCAGACATTATTTCTGGCTTGGGTGTGGATGCCATTCAAATTCGCAGCATTCTGTAGGTTGTCAGCTCATGCAGGAAGTCACAGAAGAACAGGCGCCCGTTGCGGCTGAACAGCATAGTGCAGGGGACGCTGCGTTGATCAGTGCCGGTGCGCGCTTGCCAGAACAGGCGGAAATGCCTTTTGCCATCGTGCATGGCAAAAGCATTACCGAATTGCCCAAGGATTTATATATTCCGCCAGATGCTTTGGAGGTGATTCTTGAAGCTTTTGAAGGGCCGCTGGATTTATTGCTCTATCTGATTCGCCGACAGAATCTGGATATTCTGGATATCAACGTCGCAGAAATTACACGGCAGTACATGCAGTACATCGAACTGATGGATGCCATGCAATTTGAATTGGCAGCTGAGTATTTGTTGATGGCTGCAATGCTGGCTGAAATCAAGTCGCGTGTGTTATTGCCTCGCTCTGGCGATGCAGAGCAAGAGGAAGAGGATCCCCGCGCGCAATTGATTCGGCGATTACAGGAATACGAGCGTTTCAAACAGGCAGCAGAAGATATCGACGCACTACCGCGCGAGGGGCGCGATATTCATATTGCCAGTGCTGAACCTCCAGAAAGAGAGAGTCGTCGCGCAGAGCCACCGGTGGATATGAAAGAGTTGTTGTTGGCGTTGGCAGAAGTATTGCGCCGCGCTGATATGTTCGAAAGTCATCAAGTTGAGCGGGAGCGCTTATCTACACGTGAGCGTATGTCGCAAGTATTGGAGAAACTGAAAGGTGGCCAGTTTATGCCCTTTGTGACGCTGTTTTCTGTCAGCGAAGGTCGCTTGGGTGTGGTGGTGACTTTTCTCGCAGTGATGGAGCTGGTAAAGGAGTCACTGGTTGAGTTGCTGCAAACAGAAACCTATGGGCCGATTCATGTTCGCGCTCGTGCCAATTGATATTAGTGCTGAAAAATAGTGGCAAAAAATAATGAGCCAATTCGATAAAGTTTTATTAAAGAAAATTGTGGAAGGTTTATTGCTGGCCAGCAATGAGCCGCTCTCGGTGAAGCGCATTGCAGAAGTATTTGCTGACCAAGAAGTGTTTGGTGACGCAGAGAAACCTGATCTGGAAGAAATCCAGGCTGCGATTGATGAGGTGGCAGCAGATTGTCGCGATCACGGTTATGAGTTGAAAGAAGTGGCCAGTGGCTGGCGTTTTCAAGTGCGTCAGGAACTGGGGCAATGGGTAGGGCGCCTGTGGGAAGAAAAGCCAGTGCGTTATTCGCGCGCTATTTTGGAAACGCTGGCTTTAATCGCCTATCGCCAGCCGATTACGCGTGGTGATATCGAGGAAATTCGCGGTGTTGCAGTGAGTACCGCGATTATCAAGACACTGATGGAGCGGCAATGGGTGAGAATCGTCGGGCATCGTGACGTGCCGGGGCGGCCTTCGCTGTATGCCACCACACGACAGTTTCTGGATTATTTCAATTTAAAAAGTCTCGATGAGTTGCCTTCCTTGGGTGAAATTCGCGACATCGACAAAATCAACGCTGAATTAGATTTTGGTCAAGATCAGCAAGTTATGGAAGCGCTGGCGCCAAGATTGGCTGAGCAAGCTGGTGGTGAAATGGTCGATGATGGAGAAACGGAATCATCTATTGTTCACGAAGTTGAGCCGTCTGAGTTGGGTATTGATGATCTACCTGATGCTACTGTGCTGCATTGAGTGTCCAGCTGATGAAGCCTAAAAATCCTAAAGAATTGATTACACCGAAAAAGCCTGCTGGGACAAAAAAGTTTACTGAACCAAAAAGACTTACTGAACCCAAAAAGTCTGCTGAGCAGAAAAAAATCACAGGCAGTCGGACTTCTAAAAAGAATGCGCAAGAATCCATTTCGCCAGCAACAGAAAAGCTGCAAAAATTATTGGCGCGCGCCGGTTTTGGTTCTCGTCGCGAGTTGGAAACATGGTTGACAGAAGGGCGCGTCACCCTCAATGGCAAGCGAGCTGTGCTTGGCGACAGGGCATCAGCGACTGACCGCATTTGTGTGGATGGCAAGCCAGTTTCCGCTGCGCGTTTAGCGGGCCCCAGGATTCGTGTATTGCTTTACAACAAACCTGTAGGTGAAATTTGTACGCGTTCTGATCCTGAAGGTCGCCCGACGGTGTTTGAACACCTGCCACCATTGGAAAAAGGGCGCTGGGTGGCGGTAGGGCGATTGGATATCAACACCAGTGGTTTGTTGATTCTGACATCCGATGGTGAGTTGGCCAATAAATTGATGCACCCCAGCACGCAGATTGATCGTGAATATTTAGTGCGCGTCATGGGTGAAGTGGACAACGACATGCTGCAACGCTTGCGCGATGGCGTGCAGCTTGATGACGGTATGGCAAAATTCACGGATGTGGCGCTGATGCACAAGGAAGAAAGTGAACGCATCAACCGCTGGTACTGCTGCACTTTGATGGAAGGGCGCAATCGCGAAGTGCGCCGCTTGTGGGAATCGCAGGGCTTGCGCGTTTCGCGACTCAAGCGCGTGCGCTACGGGCCGGTATTTCTTGCCAATAAATTGCCAGAAGGACGCTGGCAGGAGCTGACGCCGGGTGAAATGGCTATTTTGTATCAGGAGGCCGGTTTGCCTGTGCCGACACTGGATGCGCTAACACCGGCAGACAAGGAGCAATTAAAGAGACAACAGCGCAAGCCTATGCGCTCGCGTTCTTCTGATGACAGACAGAAAAAGCCGCGGCGCACGATTTGACGTCAGAGTCTGCGAAAAAGAGGTTCCGGTTGATCCACCGAGGTTTGGTAGAACTCGGTGAAATCATTCAACGATGATAATGCTTCATTCAGATTGATGTGTTCGGCTAGCACAAAGCTGTTAAATCCGCAGCGTTTGAGATAGCACAGCTGCTCGCGCAAGACATGACCTACTGCGCGAATCTCTCCACTGTAGCCAAAACGTTGGCGCAGCAGACGAGCGATGGTGAAGCCGCGACCGTCCTTGAAAGTCTGAAAATTAACGGCAATCAACGGCAAGGCTTTTAATGCTTCAGCCCAAGGGCTCTCAGGAATTTCCTCGCTATCGAACCACACGCCAATATCATTGCGCTCTTTTAACAAATCGCTTTGCGCTTGCCATAGGGCCAAAGGAATCAGTAATTGATTGCCGCTGGGAATCTCGGTGGCGTCTTTAGCAATTAGTGTCCATGTGTTATCGATAATGGCGCCGTCCTTAATGATACGTTGCTCAGGCATAAGCGCGCTCCTTGAAAAGAGTAATGCCAATGCGTCGATACGTTTCAATAAAACTTTCGCCTTCGATACGATTCTCTACATAGACATTCAGAATTTTTTCGATGACATCCGGGACATCATCCTGCGAAAAGGAGGGGCCGAGAATGTCACCGACGGCAGCGTGCCTGCCGGAATCGCCTCCCAGCGATATCTGGTAAAACTCGGCACCTTTTTTGTCTACACCTAAAATGCCGATGTTGCCGACATGGTGATGACCACAGGCATTCATACAGCCGGAGATGTTCAATTCAATGTTGCCGAGATCGTAGAGATAATCGAGATCATCAAAGCGTCGCTGTATGGCTTCGGCAACCGGAATGGATTTGGCATTGGCCAGCGCACAATAACTGCCGCCAGGGCAGCAGATAAGATCGGTAAGCGTGCCGATGTTGGGCGTGGCCAAGCCAAGTGCTTTTGCCTTCTGCCAGAATTCAAAGAGACGTTCGCCTTCAATATCGGCCAGCACGATATTTTGCGAGTGCGTAGTTCTCACCTCGCCAAAGCTGTATTCATCGGCGAGATCTGCAATCGCATCAAACTGCTTGTCGGTGACATCGCCGGGCACAACCCCAGTCGGTTTTAGTGAAAGCGTGACGATTCTGTAGCCCGGCTGTTTGTGTGGTTGAACATTGCGGCTCAACCAGTTGGCAAAGGCTTTATTGTCGGAGGCTTGGGTTGCCAGCAGGTGCGTTACCGCCTCTTCGTTGAGTGTCTTGTAGTCTGGGCTAGTAAAGTGAGCTTTGACACGTGCAATTTCTTCGTCAGTCAGCGTTGCGGGACCATCTTTTATTTGCTCCCATTCCTGCTCCACTTTTTGTGCAAACAATTCTGGACCCAAGGCCTTAACCAGAATTTTGATGCGCGCCTTGTGTTTGTTGTCGCGTCGCCCTAATAAATTGTAGGTGCGAATAATTGCTTCAAGGTATGTCAGCAAGTGTTTTTCTGGCAAGAAATCGCGAATCAATGTGGCGATGCAGGGCGTTCTGCCGAGTCCACCACCGACAAATACGCGATAGCCTATTTCTCCGGCATCATTTTTGACCAGCTCTAATGCAATATCGTGAATTAAAATAGCTGCACGATCAGTTGCGGCGCTGTTGACGGCAATTTTGAATTTCCGTGGCAAAAATGCAAATTCCGGGTGAAAGGTCGACCACTGACGAATGATTTCGCAGTAAGGGCGTGGATCCACCAATTCATCGATGGCAACGCCCGCAAACTGGTCAGTTGTAGTGTTGCGCACACAATTGCCGCTGGTTTGTGTGGAATGCATTTCTACACTCGCCAGTTCAGCCAAAATATCCGGTACTTCTGCCAGCTGTGGCCAATGAAACTGGATGTTCTGCCGCGTAGTAATGTGGCCAAATCCTTTGTCGTAATGGCGCGCAATATGCGCCAGTTTTCGCAATTGCTTGGATGACAGCATGCCGTAGGGTACGGCAATCCGGTACATGGGCGCATGGCGCTGGATGTAAAGTCCATTTTGTAGACGCAAAGGCAAAAATTCATCATGTGCCAGTTCGCCCTGTAGATAACGATCCATCTGATGACGAAACTGGGCAACACGCTGACCCAGTATCCGGTGATCTATATCTCTGTAGATATACATGATTGTCTCGTACTGTTAAACGGTTCCGGTGCTTTCCACAGGTTTGCTATCTGCGGTTTTACTGCGCGGATCATTGGCTGGGCGGCGACGCTGTTGGCGTTGCGGATCAGGTTGTGCCATCTCAGTAGGAATCCGTGGCACAGGTGTGTTGGATTCTTCAGAGAGAATAACAAAGTCTTTAGGATCCTTACGTCCGCTAAGGCGCGGATCATTGCTGGGGCGCGCACGCGGACGTGCTACAGCAGGTGTGGCAGGCGCTGATGTTTTTTCATCTGCTGCCAATGGCGTGGCTGTAGCAACCGCTGTCGGTTGTGGCGCAGATTTTATTACAGGAGCTTCTGCAGGAGTTTCTACAAGAGTTTCTGCAGCTACAATTTCAGTAGCTACAGCCTCTGCAACTTTATCAGCTGTCACTGATTTTATTGCCGCTGGCGCTTGAGCAGATGGCGGCACTGCAGTGGCGGTTGTTACAGCAGTTGGCGAATCAGTAACTACTTCCGGACGTTGACGCTGGCGATCATGGCGTGGACGCTTGCCAGAAGGGCGACGCGATGGTGTATCTCCCCCTTGAGTGTCACGATCGATAGCCTGCTCATCATGGCGCGGAGTTTGCTGTTCTGAACGTTGTTGTTCAGGGCGCTGCTGTGGACGATCGCTTCTTGGTGTTTGTGGAGAAGGTCGCTGCTGATTTTGTGCTGGCTGATTATTGGGTGAGCGCTGATTTTGCTGCCGCTGCTGGCCACTGTTGCCTTTGCGGTTTTGCTCATCTTGACGCGGCGCGTGATCTTCGCGTTCATTGCGTTCGCTGCGTTCGCTGCGTTCATTGCGACCACCGCGATTTCTGCCGCCGCGATTGCCGCGACGACGTTGATCATTACTGTTTCGCTCGCGTGCTTTTTCAGTCGGTTCCGCTGCTGAAACTGCTGGTTGTATCGTTTCGGGCGTCGAATCATCACCAAACAGTTTGCTGAATAATCTGGCCATGAAGCTGGCTGCTTTCTTTTCTGGTGCTGGTGCTGGAGTTTGCACTTGAGCGGCAGATGTTTTTGCTGCTGTAGATGACGGTGATGCAGGTGCTGGAGTGCTAGGCACCAGAATTTGCACAGCGGCTGTTTTGATAGGGGCAGACGCTTGTGTATCAGTGATATTTTCTTCGGTCGCTGAAGAGTCGCTCAATGAAATTTCAAAACTGGGTTGTGCCAGTTGTGCATCATCATCGCGCAAACGTTGAATGTGATAATGCGGCGTCACCATATCCGGGTTGGGTACAATGACCACACGGCATTGGTGTCGTTTTTCAATTTCGCTGATTTGCTTGCGTTTTTCATTGAGCAAGAAGCTGGCCACAGGTACCGGTGTTACTGCGCGCACTTCAGAGCTGCGCTCTTTTTGTGCCTCTTCTTCCAGCATGCGCAACAGCGCCAAAGCAATTGATTTAGTGCCTCGGATAGTGCCCTGACCATTACAGCGTGGGCAGAGATGGCCTGAAGTTTCACCCAGTGAAGGGCGCAGGCGTTGGCGAGACATTTCCAGCAAACCAAACCGCGAAATGCGGCCCACTTGAACGCGGGCGCGATCCATTTGCAGGGCGTCGCGCACACGGTCTTCCACAGCGCGTTGATTTTTGGGAGAACCCATGTCGATAAAGTCGATCACTACCAAGCCGCCGATATCGCGCAAGCGCAACTGGCGGGCAATTTCGTCGGCCGCTTCCAAATTGGTGTTGGTCGCTGTTTCTTCGATATCGCTGCCTTTGGTGGCGCGCGAGGAGTTGATATCAATGGATACTAATGCTTCAGTAACGTCGATAACAATCGATCCACCGGAGGGCAGTTTTACTTCGCGCTCAAAAGCTGTTTCGATTTGGCCCTCGATCTGGTAGCGGTTAAACAAAGGCACGCTGTCTTGATAGAAGCGTACTTTGCTGTGGTAATTGGGCATGACCTGGCTGATAAACGCAGAGGCCAATTCATAAGCGCTGCGCGTATCGATGATAACTTCCCCGATGTCCTGACGCAGGTAGTCGCGAATGGCGCGAATTACTACATTGCTCTCTTGGAACAGGAAGTGAGGGGCAGGGCTGTTATCGGCTTCTGATTTGATGGAGTTCCACAGTTGCAATAGGTAGTCGAGATCCCATTGCAGCTCTTCAGACGAGCGGCCAATGCCGGCAGTGCGGACGATAGTGCCCATGCCTGAGGGTAGTTCGAGTCCGGCGAGTGCGTCTTTTAAGTCGCTGCGATCATCGCCCTCGATACGGCGGGAAATGCCGCCGGCGCGAGGGTTGTTGGGCATCAACACCAAATAGCGACCGGCGAGGCTGATAAAAGTAGTCAGTGCTGCACCTTTGTTGCCGCGCTCTTCTTTGTCGATTTGGACAATAACTTCCTGGCCTTCACGAATGATGTCTTTGATATTCAGACGGCCTTCGATTTCATTGGGCTGCTTGCTGAAATATTCGCGACTGATTTCTTTTAGTGGCAGAAAGCCGTGGCGTTCGGCACCGTAATCGACAAAAGCTGCTTCGAGGCTGGGTTCGACGCGAGTAATTTTTCCTTTGTAGATATTGGCTTTTTCTTGGCGGCGGCTGGTGTGCTCAATATCGAGATCGTAGAGTTTTTGGCCATCGACGAGAGCGACGCGCAGCTCTTCGGGCTGGGTCGCGTTGATCAACATACGTTTCATGATTTTCTTGTCCTGTCAGGCATTGTTCGACCAATGCGTTGCTATGCACATGCAGTGCCCTGCAGCAGGACGTTTGGGCTGGCAAAAGGTAATCCGGGGATTTTCTGTGGCTGCGCCTAGCGTCTTAGTGCAACAGAAGCAAATAAATCCGGATGCGGTCTTGCTACCTTATATACACGCTGTGCTAGATGGAGGCACAACGGGTGAAAATCTGTCATCGCTGCAGGGTGGGCAATGCGGTGCGCCTGTTGTGCAGGCATGTTTCCGGTAACTGGCAGCATGTCTTGTTAAAGCTGCGCGATACCACCCCGCCCACGGCGCTAGCGGATATGGCTGGCGTCAACAGTGGGCGATCTACTATAGCAATGCTGACTAACTTATTCAAATACAATGAAAAATCCCGATGAGGATGCTTGTTGGCACACAGTCGTCTGCTAAACTGAAATGAGCCATTGGATGTAAGAGGTGGACAATGCAGGATGGATCCATGCTACAGGCAGTCAATACCAGTCGCCGTGGAGCCGGTAGGCCGCGCAGCCAATCCAGCCACGAAGCCATTTTGCGCGCCGCCGCAGAGCTGCTGGATAGTAAACCGTATGCAGACATCACCATTGAAGCCATAGCCGCGCTGGCAGGTGTGAGCAAAGCGACTATTTATCGCTGGTGGCCCAACAAAGTGGCACTGGTAATTGAGGTGTTGACCGAGCAGGCATTGCACATGCCGCAGATTCCTTTTGATGGCCGCAATCTGCACTCGCATTTACTGGCCTGCCTCAAGGGGGGCTACAAAACCTTGTTGCGTGGGCGAATGACGCCCGTACTGTTGGCGGTCTTAGCGGAGTGCAGGGCTGATCCTGCCATGTTGGATCTCTTGTACCGTAGTTTTTTCGTGCCACTGCAAGCAATTGGTTTGCGTGACTTGCAAAAGGCGGTTGATACCGGCGAACTTCGCGCCGATGTACGTCAAGACGTGCTGTTGGATCAGCTGTGGGGGCCACTGTATTACCGTGCGCTGATTGCGGGCAAACCTGTTGATGAAGCCTACCTAAAAAGTCTGTTGACGAATTTGTCCGCCCTCAATTGAGTTCTGGGCGCTCCTCCTCTTATCCCACTATCCCCCCATGAGGGTGGGAGATAGGTTAGAATTCGCCGTCTAATTTGCGGCAAGTCTTTGCTGCAACACCAACAAACAAGGAACAGCAACGCATGGCTGAACTCGCCAAAGAAATCCTGCCTGTCAATATAGAAG
>CAZZNL010000022.1:9328-13126 GCA_964655625.1 uncultured Pseudomonadales bacterium | reverse complement strand
GCGCTGGTTCGCGAGAGTGATTTTTCATTGATGACGCTGGCTGGGCCGGAGATTGGGGTGGCGTCAACAAAAGCGTTTACCAGTCAGTTGGTGGCGCTGCAATTACTGACACTGGCATTGGCGCGCCGCAATCAACCTGATGCGGCGATGGAGCAAGCTTGGGTCAACGCATTGCATCAATTGCCAGCGCTGTGCCAGGTAGTTTTGCAAATGGATGCAGCAATTAAAAAAGCTGCGCATTTGTTTGATGATGCTCACAGCGCATTGTTCCTTGGACGAGGCAAGGAGTTTCCTATCGCCTTGGAAGGCGCGTTGAAGCTGAAAGAAATCTCGTATATTCACGCAGAAGCTTATCCGGCCGGTGAGCTCAAGCACGGCCCGTTGGCACTGGTAGATAAACACATGCCAGTGGTGGTGTTGGCGCCGGACAATGAGCTGTTGGATAAGGTGAAATCCAATCTAGAAGAAGTGCGTGCGCGCAGTGGGCAAGTGTTGGTATTGGGTGAGCAGCATCTGGATATTGCAGGTGAGGGTATTCTTCATGTGCAGATGCCGTCCATGCCTGCCAGTCTCACGCCAATTTTGTATGTCCTGCCTTTGCAGTTGCTGTCCTATCATGTGGCTGTTATGCGAGGCACGGATGTGGATCAGCCGCGCAACTTGGCCAAGAGCGTCACGGTGGAGTGATGTCGACACCCTTGCTTTTTTTGTTCAGCGGCGATCGCCAGCGGAGTAATTTACCCGGAATGCGCGGTCGTGAATGATCTGGCGGATTTCTTCGCAGTCTGCCGCGGTTAATGTGGGATGTGCGGCGGCAACGGGATTTTCAACAAAGAACTTTTCCAGTGCAGCCAATTCGCGATAGACCTCGGCTGGAAATCCCTGCCGATTTTCGCGACCTTTTTCCACTAGCATCAAGCTGTCCATGTATTCAAAAAACGCAGGGAAGCCCCAGAGCTTTTTTACCTTTTCATAGACATGAGGCATGGTCTTCAGGGCGAGGCTGCCTTCCAGTAATTCCAACCCTGTCTGATAGGTGGGAGCTTGGAGTGTGGGGATGTTGTCAGTCATATCGTCATCACCTGCTGAGGTAATTCTCGGTACGAGTCTAGCACGCTGGTTGGGCTTCAGCGACTTTGCGGAACAGTAAATCAAATACCTGATGTCCCAAACGTTGGCCGCGCTGTTCAAATTTGGTCTCGGGCCTGTACACAGGGCGCGGACTGTATCGGTGGTCGTCTGCCAGATTGCGTAACAGTGGGTTTGTTGACACGGTTTCAAGCATAAACTCGGCGTAGGGTTCCCAGTCGGTGGCCATATGCAAAACGCCGTTGCGTTTGAGTTTGCGCGTTACCAGTGCGACAAAATCTGCTTGTACGATTCGGCGTTTGTGGTGGCGACTTTTGTGCCAGGGATCGGGAAAGTACAGTTGCAGGCGCGTTAAGCAGTCGTCAGGAATGCAATCGCTTAGTACGTCGAGGGCATCGGCACAGAAAATGCGCAAGTTGTTTATGTTGCGTTTGCGCGCTTCGCTCATCAAGCGGCCCACACCCGGTACATGGACCTCGATCCCGATAAAATTTTGTTCGGGGTGTTGCTCGGCCATGGCGACCAGCGAATCGCCCATACCAAAGCCAATTTCAAGTATGAGTTCAGCGGTAGTGTTGGGAAAAGCTGCGTTCAGAGCCTGCGATCCTTTATGCAGATCGAGACCAAAGGTTTGCCAATCTTCAGCGATAGCTTTTTCCTGTGCAGGTGTAATGCGTCCGCTGCGAATTACATACGAGCGAATGGCTTTTTTGTTGAATTGAGGTTGCAGGGCGCGCATAAAAACTAAAAAGTCAGCGGTGAATAAATTATCAGTGGTAAATAAATTATCAGCGATGAATAAGTCCATCGAGTGGTGATGATGCGCTGGCATACAGCTTGCGCGGCATACGGCCAGCGAGGTAAGCCTCACGCCCCGCTTCGACAGCTTTTTTCATGGCGGAAGCCATCAAGACAGGATTTTGTGCGTGAGCAATCGCGCTGTTCATCAATACACCATCGCAGCCCAATTCCATAGCGATGGCCGCATCTGATGCTGTGCCGACGCCAGCATCCACAATGATGGGAACCGTCGCGTTTTCCAAAATCATCATCAAATTATAGGGATTGCGAATACCCAGGCCGGAGCCGATAGGTGCGCCCAAAGGCATGACAGCGCAGCAGCCAATTTCTTCCAAGCGTTTGGCCACCAGTGGGTCATCGCTGGTGTAGACCATGACATCGAAACCGTCAGCTACCAGCTCTTCAGCGGCAATCAGTGTTTCCGTGACGTTGGGGAATAAGGTTTTTTGATCGCCCAATACTTCTAATTTGACCAGCTTGTGGCCATCGAGCAGTTCGCGAGCGAGCTTGCAAGTGCGAACGGCCTCGGCGGCGGTGTAGCAGCCGGCAGTGTTGGGCAGAATGGTGTATTGCGAAGGTGGCACTACGTCCAGCAAATTCGGTTCGTTGGGGTTTTGTCCGATATTGGTGCGGCGCACTGCTACGGTAATCATTTCTGCGCCAGATGCTTCCGTCGCGGCGCGCGTCTCTTCGAGGTCGCGGTATTTGCCGCTGCCGACAATTAAACGCGATTGGTAAGTTTTGCCAGCGATAACCAGCGGTTTGTCTTGAATGTTCATGGATCAACCTCCTCCAATGGCGTGCACGATTTCCACGCGATCGCCGCTGTGCAAAACGGTGGTGGGGTGCGCACTGCGCGTGATGATATTTTCATTGACCTCAACGGCGATGCGTTTGCCTGCCAGCCCGAGTTGCTCTATCAATGCGGTGACGGTCAGGCTCTCGGTGATTTCAGTTTGCTTGCCGTTCAACTGGATTTGCATGTGGGTTTGCATAGCCGGCTAGGTTTTAAGGGTGGCATAGGCCAGACAGACCCAGCCGATCAGCCATAAAGTGCCGCCGATGGGGGTGATAGCTCCCAACCAGCGCACGCCGCTCAGGCACAAGATGTAGAGGCTGCCGCTGAAGAGAACGATACCGGCAGTAAACAGCCAGCCGCTCACAACCAGGCTGCGTGCGGTGCTGCCCTGCGCGAGCAGAATGCCTACGCCGAGCAGCGCCAATGTGTGCCAGAACTGGTATTGAACGGCGGTTTGCCACACGGCCAGTAAATCAGTTGGTAAACGATTCTTTAGGGCGTGGGCACCAAAAGCGCCCAAGGCAACAGCGAGAAAACCGCTACCTGAGGCCAAGGTCATAAAAAGGGAGGAGGAAGTTGGCATAGCGCACCTGTCATTTTGCGGTGGGCATTGTAGCAGTATGGCGCGCAGCGCCTGCATGATGTGCTGCGTGGAATGGACTGCGACTCTCGGAATTTCCCCGCATGCTCAGTTATCTGTGCCAGTGGAGCGAGTGGTAGAATGGACGCCCTTTTTGTTATCCATTCAGCAGTCAGAGGAGTCCGTTGTGGATCTCGATTTCAGCGAAGAACAGGTGATGTTGCGCGATACCGCGCGCGGCGTATGCGAAGAACTGTCAACATCGGCGATTGTGCGCGCCATGGAGCAGGATGCAGCGGGATACTCCGCGCCATTTTGGGCACAGTTGGCTGAACTGGGTATCACCAGTCTCGGCATTCCGGAGGCGCATGGCGGTATGGCTTGGGGTGCACTGGAAATGGCGATTGTGTACGAAGAGTTTGGCCGCTCCTTGGCGCCTAGCCCGCATTGGGCCAGTTGTGTGCTCTCCGCCAAGTTATTGGAGCTGGCGGGCACTCTAGCGCAGCAGGAAGCTTTGCTGCCGGGTATT
>CAZZNL010000022.1:0-9318 GCA_964655625.1 uncultured Pseudomonadales bacterium | reverse complement strand
AAGGTGTGCAGCTGCGCGCCGTGAAACAAGGCGACACTTACTCATTGAGCGGCAGCAAAATTCTGGTGCCATTTGCTGCTTCTGCCACGCGCTTGCTGGTGTTGGCGCGCAGTGGTGAAGGTGTGCAAGATGTGGTTGGTTTGCTGGTGGATCCGAAAGCACAGGGCGTGACACTGACGCGTGAACGTAATCACGCAGATGATGCCTTGTATCAAGTGGACTTCAATCATGTCGCGGTTGCGGCTGATGATGTGTTGTCGACAGACAGTTTTTGGTCGGCGTGGGAAAGTGCGATGACTTATGCGATTGTTGCACTGGCTGCGCGTTCCATCGGTGCCGCTGAAGCGATTCACGCCATGACAGTGGATTACGCCAAGCAGCGCGTGCAGTTTGGTAAACCCATTGGTTCATTCCAGGCAATTGCACATTACATGGCAGATTTAATCGTCAAAATTGAAGGTGCCAAAGTGCTGGTGTATCAAGCGGCCTGGGCAATCGATAACGGCAAGCCGTATGAAAAATTAGCCGCGCAAGCCAAATTACAAGCGTGTAATGTTTTTCGTGAAGCATCAGCCACAGGCGTACAAGTGCACGGCGGTTTTGGTTTTACTTCCGAAGGTGATCCACAGTTGTATTTCCGCCGCGCTAAACATTGGCAATTGACTAACTGGGATACGGCGTACCTCGAAAAACGTATTGCTGCGTTCATTTTAGATGCAGCTTGATGGAGTAAATTGAGATGAGATTGTTGGAAGGAAAAGCGGCAGTGGTCACGGGTAGTGGTCGCGGTGTCGGTCGTGGTCATTGCATCCATTTGGCAAAAAATGGTGCAAAAGTTGTGGTGAATGACATCCTGCTGGATGAAGCACAGAAAGTTGTCGATGAAATTAAAGCCGCAGGCGGTGACGCTATTGCCAGCAATGCCGATATTGGTTCGCGTGCCGGTTGTGAAGCGTTGGTGCAGCAGTGTGTGGATGCTTTTGGTGGTATTGATATCGCCATCAACAACGCGGGTGTGGTGCGCGATAAAACCATGCTCAAGTTGGAAGATGCTGATTTTGATTTGGTGTGGCGCATTCACGTGATGGGCACGTTTTGGATTGCGCAAGCTGCAGCCAAGAAAATGATTGAGCAAGGACGCGGTGGCTCAATTATCAACACTACGTCGGGTGCGCATTTTGGCAGCTTTGGCCAAACCAATTATTCCGCAGCAAAAGGCGCTATCGCCTCCATGACCTACACTTGGGCAATGGAGTTGGCGAAACACGGTATTCGTGTGAATGCTATTGGACCATTGGCAACAACGCATATGTCAGCAACATTTTCAGATGCCGACAAAATGCCTTATTTCCCGCCGGAAAATAATGGTCCAACCGTTTGCTGGTTGTGTAGCGATGAAGCGGATTTTGTTTCAGGTCAGATTTTTGGCACAGGCGGCGATCGTATTTCGCACATGGTGCAGCCGCATTACGGCAAAACATTGATCAAACCGGGCGGATGGGAAATTGACGATATTCGTCAATATTTCAAACAACACATGCAGCCCGAATTTGGTGCGTTTGGCATGTTGGGCAAACCTTATCCATTCAACAGCGGTGTCAAACCGCCGGTGAAGGAGTAATCAAATGGCTGGAATTGTTTCTTATGGTGCCTACATCCCGCGTATGCGTTTGCCTTTGTCGGTGATTGCAGGCAAAGCGCCGAAAGAAGGTGGGCCAGAAAAAGCTGTGGCATGGATGGATGAAGACAGCGTCACGATGGCGGTGGCTGCGGCACAAAATTGTTTGCAAGGTTTTGATCGCTCTAAAGTAGATGCCGTGTTATTTGCCACCACCACATATGGCTTTGCAGAAAAACAAGGCGCAGCGATTATTGCGAAAGCCTTGAACTTAAAAGGCGATGTGCGTACAGCCGATATTGCCCACAGTACGCGCGGCGGAAGCATTGCCTTGCAGTCGGCGATTGATGCAGTAAAAGCTGGCAGCGCTACACGCGTTTTGGTGCTTGCTGCTGATTGCCGTATGGGTGCGCCTGGCTCGGGTTTTGAAGCCAATACCGGTGATGCTGCTGCTGCATTTTTGGTTGGTGCAGAAGGTGTAATTGCAACATTGGATTGCGCGTGTGCACACACCACAGAAATTATGGATATTTGGCGCAAGCCGCAAGATCGCTTTGTGCACAGTTGGGAAGATCGCTTCGTAAATGTGCATGGTTATATTGAAAATACCGTCGCGGCAATTAAAGGTTTAGTTGCAAAAAGTGGTACGGCTATCAACGCTATTCAGAAAGCGGTGTTGTATGCGCCGGAAGCGCGTTCATTGGGTGAAATGAGCAAAGCGGCTGGCATCACTAAAGAACAAATTCAAGATGCGATGTTTGGAAAAGTTGGTAATGCCGGTACAGCATTCGCGCCATTGTTGTTTGTTGCTGCGTTAGAGCAAGCCAAAACGGGTGAAAAAATATTACTGGCTAATTATGGCGATGGCGCGGATGCGCTGTTGTTCACTGTCAATGGTGTGCGCAGCAAAGCAGAAGGTTATCGCAGCGTTGGTCAGTTGTTGGTGCGTCGTAAAGTGGTAGATGCTTACGGAAAATACATGAAAGCGCGCGGTTTAACTGTTACCGAATATGCAGAGGTGGATGGCCAGGGAATTTCTGCAACCGTGCATTTTCGTGAGCGCGACGAGGATTTATCTTTAGAAGGTCAGCAGTGTGTGCACTGCGGCACGCACCAATTCCCGAAAGGCCGCGTGTGCGTGCGCTGCCACAGCAAAGATCAGTGGACACCCGCTTGCTACAGTGATTTAACTGGCAAAGTAGTGACGTATACGTTAGATGCTTTTTTCCCATCGCCAGAGCCGCCAACGGCTGTGGGAATTGTAGAAGTAGTCAATGCAGATGGCTCTGCAGGTCCGCGTATCCACATGCAAATTGGCGAAACAACAGCTAAAGATATCGCAGTTGATTTGCCTGTGGAATTTACATTCCGCTGTATTCATCGCGTGGGATTGCGTCCCAATTATTTCTGGAAATGTACGCCTATTGTTTCTGCAGCTTCAGAAGGGGTTGCCGCATGAGTATCAAAGATAAAGTAGCGATTGTCGGTGTCGGTTGTTGCAAGTTTGGCGAGAACTGGGACAAGTCTGAAGAAGACATGATTGTTGAAGCGGCGTATGAAGCGTATGCCGATGCCGGCATCACCGAACCAGCCAAACAAATTGACGCTATTTATTGTGGATCGCTGTATACCAAGAACGGTCCTGTAGAAGTCGGTGAAGCATTAAAACTGTATAAACCACTGACAGCGGTTTCCAACTACTGTGCAACTGGTACAGAAGCATTTCGTGCGGGTGTGATGGCGATTGCTGCAGGTGTTTACGACACAGTGTTGGTGGTAGGTTACGACAAACCCAAAGATCGCGGTGTGTCTGGTCCTAGCGTCAATATCAAAGGTGTGCGCGATTTACCGGCTACCCCAGCGGGCTGGTTTGCGATGTGTGCTGCACCGTATTTCAAAAAATTTGGTGCGGGTCGTGAAGACTTAGCGAAAATTGCGGTGAAAAATCACCACAATGGAACGCTATCACCAAAATCATTTTTGAAAAAAATCATTACCGAGGAAGATGCGTTAAATGGCCGCATGATTTCTTGGCCGTTTGGTTTGTACGATTGTGCGGCACAGTCTGACGGTGCTGCGGTTGCTGTTATCACCAAAGCGTCACTGGCAAAAAATTTCCGCGATGATCCTGTGTATGTAAAAGCAGTGGCCAGCGGTTCTGCTGCCAATCCACACACAGACCCCGATCACGATTTTCTGCGTTGGAAGCCGACAGAAAATGCGGCAGCTGAAGCGTACAAAATGGCAGGCATCAGCAATCCGTTCAAAGAGATTCACATCGCGCAAGTACATGATTGCTTTACCTTGACAGAATTGCTGGCGTATGAAGATTTAGGTTTTATCCCTAAAGGTGCAGCCAAAGAGCATATTGCTAACGGTACGTTCGCTTTGTCTGGTGAGTTGCCCGTCAATACCGATGGCGGTTTGAAAACCTTCGGCCACCCCACAGGTGCTACCGGTGTGCGTATGATTGTGGAAAACGTTATGCAGCTGCAGGGGCGTGCCGATAAACGTCAACTGTCGTTGCACAACGGCAAGCAGCCGACCATGGCGCTGACGCACAATATCGGTGGTTTCCCCACCGGTTGTGCGGTGAGTATTATCGGTTTGGAAAAGTAAAAGGAGCGCGAGCTGTGAGCAAAAGGAATCTGTACACAGCCCTGCTGGCGGTCTCCATGTTGCTAGCGGGATGCGTTGCAAAAACAGCTGACGAAAAGCCTGCATTTGAAAATGTTGCACTGTCATTCAGTGCGACGAGTGGCCAGTACATGTGCGTATCGCCTGTTTATTTGAGTGATGTCACCAAAAACTTCAGCATGCCACTGGGGGATAAACAGCACACGGTGGCGTTGGGGTCTCTATTGAATCAGGCTGTACAAAAAATGTTTTGGAAAGAGGCAAAAGCTGAGGCGGTGGGTAAAGCTATTCCTGTGGTGATGGTCGGTTTTGATGGCGGCACAGGTGCTTATCGAGACGATACGTTGTACACGCGCGTCAGCTTGCAGTTTCAAATTTTTCGCCCAACTGGGCAGTCTTATATGGATGTGGTTGTCGGCGAAGCATCATCAAAAACCGTGAGCAACGCCAGTGATGCTGCTGTGGTCAATGCAGCGCTAGAGCAGGCATTGGGTCGCTTGGCGGGTGTATTGGTCAGTGCGGGCATTTGTCGTTCACTACAGTGACTAATTATTCAAGCAAGGTATTGGTATGGATTTTGAAACGTTAACGTATGCTGTGGAAGATGGTGTCGCCACTATTACCTTGAATCGCCCGCAGCAACGCAATGCAGTGAATTCAGTGATGAGTCGCGAGTTGCCGCAAGTGTGGCAGCATTTTAATCAAGACACTTCTGCTGTGGTGGCTATTTTGACAGGTGCTGGTGATAAGGCTTTGAGCGCCGGCGCAGATCTTGCTGATTTGCCAGAGACCGACGGCGAAGTGGATGAGCAGGGCAGAAAATTTGGCACGTTGGCTTCTATCAAGTGGACGTCGCTGCAAAACAGAATTTGGAAACCGGTGATCTGTGCGGTGAATGGTATGGTGGTGGGCGGCGGTCTGCATTTTGTTGCCGATTCCGACATCGTTATTGCGGCAGATACGGCGACTTTTTTTGATACTCACGTCAAAGTCGGTTTGGTGGCGGGTTTAGAACCGGTGAGTCTTGTGCGCAAAATGTCTTTTGATGCGGTGATGCGCATGGCCTTGACTGGCGGCAATGAGCGCATGTCGGCGCAGCGCGCTTATGAGCTGGGTTTGGTGGGTGAAATCGTACCGGCGGCAGAGCTATTGCAGCGCGCGCGCGCAGTAGCGGATTTGATTAAAACCAATTCACCCGTTGCTTTGGCGCGCACGAAAAAAGCAGTGTGGGAAGCCAAAGAAATGGGCCTGCATGCGGCGCTGGAAAACGCATGGGGATACATCATGGATCAAAATACGCACCCCGATATTGCCGAAGGCGGTAAAGCTTTTATGGAGCGCAGAGCGCCCCAGTGGCAACCCTATGCAGGTGAGTGCGATCAGTAACGCACACAACAATGATTATGTCGTCTGCATTGAATAGCCAGGATTGTTGCGTCGTGTTGACCACTGCGCCAGACCGTCAGTCTGCGCAGCAGTTGGCGCAGCAGTTGGTTGCAAAACAGTGGGCGGCTTGTGTGCAGTTAACAGCGATTGACAGCGTTTACGCCTGGGAAGGTGAAATACGGCAAGAACCTGAAATCTTGCTGTTGATCAAAACGCGGCAAGCTTGCTATGAGAACATTGAGCAACATATTCGTGCGACACACAGCTACAGCGTGCCAGAAATTATTCAACTACCCATAACTAACGGTTCCAGCGATTATTTGCGCTGGTTGTCTCAAACTTTATCTGCTACTCATTGATTACACGAGGAATCCAAAATGTCAGACCCCATTATTATTATCGGCACTGGTTTATCCGGCTACACCTTGGGCAAGGATTTTCGTAAATATGATCAGGAAACGCCATTGATGTTTATTACTGCGGATGACGGTCGCAATTACTCCAAGCCGATGATTTCAACGGGATTTGCCAAAAAGAAATCTGCTGATGAATTGGCGATGGCTGATGCGGGTGCCATGGCCGAGCAGCTGAAAGCCTCTATTCGCACTTTTGCGAAAGTGACAGCCATTGATGCTGCGAATCATGAAGTGGTGATTGGTGAGGAGCGTTTGCGTTATAGCAAATTGGTCATCGCTTGGGGCGCTGAGTGTATTCAAGTGCCTTTGAATGGTGATGGCTTGGATAAAGTGTATTCAGTGAATGATTTGTTGGATTACGCAGAGTTTCAAAAAGCGGTATCGGGTAAAAAGAAAGTATTGATTATTGGGGCAGGATTGATCGGCAGCGAATACGCCAATGATTTAGCTGTAGGTGGATTTGAAGTGGAGGCGGTGGATCCTCTGTCTGGGCCGCTGGCAACACTGTTACCATCTAAAGCGTCAGCAGCCGTGCAGCATGCGTTGGAAACACAGTGCAATGTGAAATATCACTTCGGCACAGTGGTAGAGAGCATTGATAAAAAAGATGGTGGAATTGTGGCCACCTTGGCCAACGGGACAAAAATTGAGGCGGATGTCGCTCTGTCAGCCGTGGGCATGCGTCCGCGTATCGGCTTGGCGCGCCAGTCGGGTATTGCAGTGAATCGTGGTATTACCGTTAATCGCTATCTCGAAACTTCTGTGCCTGATGTATATGCCTTTGGTGATTGTGCAGAAGTAGAAGGCCATGTGCGCTTTTACGTGTTGCCACTCATGGCATGCGCGCGTGCACTGGCAAAAACTTTGCATGGTGAGCGCACTGCGGTTGTGTATGGGCCAATGCCGGTTGGTGTGAAAGTGACGGTTTGTCCGATACAAGTCTCTCCACCTGCTCACGGCGCGGCAGGTGAATGGCATGAAGAGGTGTTGGAAGGTGACAGTGTGCGCGCACTGTTCCACAGCCCGGAAGGTAATCTGCTTGGTTTTGCTTTGACAGGAAAATGTGCTGAAGAAAAAGCCAAATTGGCAAAGGACCTTCCTGCTATTTTTAGCTGATAAAATCGTTGTTAGTAATCACAAGGCAGGCTTGGAGACAAGTCTGCCTTTTTTATGGGCGCTTGATGATAATGATGCGGTGCCAGTGGAGGTAGTATGGATATCGTTGAACAAAATATTATTAGACAAATTGCAAAAGAATTATCAGTAAAAAATGAGCAAGTAGCGGCTGCGGTACAGCTATTGGGTGAAGGTGCAACTGTGCCTTTTATTGCACGTTATCGCAAAGAAGTGACTGGTGCGCTGGACGATACGCAGTTGCGAACTCTGGAAGAACGGTTGCTCTATTTGCGCGAACTGGAAGATCGTAGAAAAACAGTGCTGACCAGTATTGCTGAACAAGGCAAGTTAACACCGGATTTAGAAAAAGATATTCTTGCTGCCGACACTAAAAATCGTCTCGAAGATTTGTATTTGCCCTATAAGCCTAAGCGTCGCACTAAAGCCCAGATTGCACGTGAGGCGGGTATCGAGCCGCTGGCGCAAGCGCTGCTGGACAACCCGTTATTGATTCCTCAAGTTGAAGCAGAAGCGTTTATTAATGCTGAGCAGGGTTTTGCTGATGCGCAAGCGGTGCTGGATGGCGCCAAACAAATTCTGATGGAGCGCTTCAGTGAAGATGCCAAGTTGGTGGGTGAGTTGCGTGAGTATTTGCTGGAACACGGCTTGGTGAAGTCGCAAGTGTTGGACGGCAAGCAAAACGAAGGTGAAAAGTTTCGCGACTATTTTGATTTCAGTGAGAAAGTTGCTGTGATGCCTTCGCACCGCGCCTTGGCTATTTTTCGTGGTCGTAAAGAAGGTGTTTTGGCGGTTACTTTGGCATTGCCAGAAGAACTGACAACACCCGAACATATGTGTGAGCGACGCATTGCGCTGCATGCAGGTATTCGTAAAGAAGGTCGGGCTGCCGATGCTTGGTTGGCTGAGGTGGTGCGTTGGACGTGGCGGATCAAGCTGCTCACGCATCTTGAAACCGATTTATTTGGCCAATTGCGTGACAAAGCAGAGGAAGAAGCAATTCGCGTATTTGCCAGCAATTTAAAAGACTTGTTATTGGCTGCGCCAGCCGGACAGAAGGTGACACTGGGTTTAGACCCTGGTTTGCGCACTGGCGTTAAAGTGGCCCTGGTGGATGGTACGGGAAAAGTTTTGCAGCACGGCGCTATTTTTCCACATCCACCGCAACAGAAAACTGCGGAGGCAGAGAAAATATTACTTGCCTTGTGTAAACAATATGATGTGAACCTGATCAGTATTGGCAATGGTACTGCGTCGCGTGAAACGGAAAAGTTTGTGGCAGACATATTGAAAAAACATTCGGAGATCAAGGCAAAAAATGTAGTGGTGAGTGAAGCAGGTGCTTCTGTGTACTCCGCATCGGAATTGGCGGCCAAGGAATTTCCGGATCTGGATGTCACGATTCGCGGTGCGGTATCGATTGCGCGGCGCTTGCAAGATCCCTTGGCGGAGCTGGTGAAAATTGAGCCAAAGTCTATTGGTGTCGGTCAGTATCAGCACGACGTCAATCAAATGCAGCTGGCACGCAGCTTGGATGCGGTAGTGGAAGATTGCGTCAACAGCGTGGGTGTGGATGTGAATACGGCATCTGTCGCTCTGCTGCGCCGCGTGTCGGGATTGAATCAGACCATTGCCGCCAATATTGTTGAGTTTCGCGATAAAAATGGCGCGTTTCGCAGCCGTGATGCGCTGCGCGCTGTGCCGCGTTTAGGTGATAAAACTTTTGAGCAGGCGGCTGGATTTTTGCGCATCAACGATGGCGATAATCCATTGGATAAATCGGCGGTTCACCCGGAGTCTTATGTGGTAGTGGAGCGTATTGCCAACAAAACCGGCCGCAGTATTGATAGCTTGATCGGTGACAGTGTTTTTTTACGCGGATTACAGGCGCGAGATTTTGTCTGCGAGCAGTTTGGTTTGCCAACGGTACAAGACATTATTCGCGAGTTGGACAAGCCAGGGCGAGATCCGCGCCCAGAATTCAAAACGGCGACGTTCCGTGAAGGCGTAGAAAAAATTTCTGATTTGCAGCTTGGTATGGTGTTGGAAGGTGTTGTTACCAACGTCGCGAACTTTGGTGCGTTTGTCGATATCGGCGTGCATCAAGATGGCCTCGTCCATATCTCT
>CAZZNL010000021.1:0-13835 GCA_964655625.1 uncultured Pseudomonadales bacterium | reverse complement strand
TCCCTGGTGTGGGGCCTACACGCCGTCGCGCATTGTTGCGCCATTTCGGCGGGTTGCAGGAAATTGTGCGCGCCAGTGCAGACGATATTGCGCGAGTGCATGGTATCAGTGACGAGTTGGCTGATATTATTTACGCGCATTTACATCCATGATCGCTGTGTATCGCAGATTTTATTTTTTATGTAGGGGATGAGGTTATGAAATATTGGGTTTCACTGGTAAATACTGCCGAAGTTGATCAGTTTGTGGCGATTGCACAAAAAGCGGAAGAGTTGGGGTTCGAAGGTATTACTGTGCCGGATCATCTGGTGTATCCCACGCAAATTGAAACTCCATATCCCTACACGCCCGATGGCAAAGTGTGGTGGCCTAAAACCAATCCTTGGGTAGATCCCTGGGTAACGCTGACGGCCTTGGGCGTGGCCACCAAAACACTGCGCCTTGCTACCAATATTTATTTGGCGGCGTTGCGTGATCCGTTTACCGTGGCGCGCGCAACAGCGGCGGCAGCTATCTTTACGAATAACCGTGTGGTGTGCGGCGTTTCTGCCGGTTGGATTAAAGAAGAATTTGATTTGATGGGCATTGATTTTTCTGCGCGCGGTCGACGTTTGGATGAAGTGGTGGCGTGTATGCATCAATTGCACAGCGGTGAAGTGGTCTCGCATCAAGGCGAGTTCTTTCACTACGACCAGGTGATTCACTCTCCCGTGCCGACACAAAAAGTGCCAGTGTGGGTGGGAGGTGCCAGCAAGGCGGCCTTTCAGCGCGCTGCAAATAATGACGGTTGGCTCGGTGTGCCATCGAAGAACAAACGTTTGGCTGAAATCGTCAATATCCTGATGGATTTGCGCAAAGCCAATGGTAAGTACGGTCAGCCTTTTGATGTGGTATTGAGTCCAATGGAGTTGATGACCAAAGAGTTTTTAGATGCCCTGGATCCTGCTGCCACCTATCACAGCAGTGTGTTGCCGTGGACGCCATCACCGTGGGGGCGCGCATTCTGGGTAGAGGAAGGCGAAGATCACCGCGAATTGGCGGTCAAATTCCGCGCCATGGAGCGTTTTAAAGCGATGATGCAGCAAGTGGGTGTGTGGTAAGGTGTCGACAGTTCAAGCTGGCATCGTGATCTGATCATGAATTTACCCAACCTGTTATCACTGCTGCGCATTTTATTGATCCCCTTGTTTGTACTGTTGTTTTACATGCCGACAGGGTGGACCAATATTTTGTGTGCTGCGGTATTCGGTTTGGCTAGTGTCACCGATTGGTTGGATGGTTATCTGGCGCGCAAGTGGAATCAAACCACACCGTTTGGTGCCTTTATTGATCCGGTTGCCGATAAATTGATGGTTGTGGTGGCGCTGGTATTGCTCGTCAATCGTTATCCACACGCGTGGTTTGTGTTGCCGACCATTGTGATTATTTGTCGTGAGATTGTGGTGTCAGCTTTGCGTGAATGGATGGCGGAACTGGGCAAGCGCGCCAGTGTGGCGGTGTCTTATGTCGGCAAAGTGAAAACAGCGATGCAAATGATCGCGCTGTTGGTACTGCTCGGCACGCGCTTTGATATGGGATGGGTGGCCAAGTTGGGTATTACCTGCCTTTATATCGCCGCCGCCTTGACGCTGTGGTCGATGCTCAGCTACCTGAAAGCCGCGTGGCCAGACTTGATGCAGGGCATGGATAAAAAGTAGTAACCCTGCATCCCTCTTCCTATTTCATTTAATCAGTCTCAAGGCGAAGGGTACACGGAACGTTTTGCCGTCTGAGGTGGCCACCGCGCCCATTACGCAGAACAAAATGTGGCACAGCCATACCGCAGCAATAATCAGCAAACCAACCAGCACGATGGTTAATATCTTGCCGATGATGAGCAGCAGCACAAAAGTAATGCTCCAGTTCAGTGCCTCTTTTGCTTGATCTTGTATGTATTCGTCATCTTTTTTCACCAGATAGAACGCCAAGCCGGGAATAAAACCCAGCAGGATACTGCCTAGCCAACACAGCAGTGCCAGGTTTTTGCTGTCTTGCGAGGGTGGCTGCTTGTCGCTCTGAGGTTGATTGGTGTCGATTGCAGGGGTGGTGTTGGTATCTTGGTTCATGTGTCATCTCCATGTGTTGAGGTGAGTGTGTTTCATGAATTAACTGCCAGTGATACTTCCGCTTGCGTGTAGCGTTCGTAACCGGCAGCGAGGATGTTGACGGCTTCTTCCATTTCGTCTGTTTTATCGGCAATGCTCATTAGCAGTGCTTCATTCGTTGAAAAAATATCTTGCCGGATGGTGTCTCTATCTCTGGCTTTGGCAAAAACGGGCAACAGACCGATAATTTTTTGACGAATAATGCCCATTTCTAGTGGATGACGTGTGCCATTGCGCATCAGCAAATAAACATGCAGCATGAAGGTGTACATCAAAGTCTCTTCAATGCTGTTGCCGGCGGCCAATGCATGCACGGCTTGCAGCATGATGCCGCGATCTACCAGTACCTCAATGGCCACCATTTCATTGGCGAGCGCAATATAGCCAGGCAGCAATGCCATGACGGCTTCGTACTGCTTTTCGTCCAGTTGTGTTTTGGCGGCAACCAAGTATCCCAACAATAATTGTTGGAGGTGCGCAGGGTCGGTCATGGTGTAGTACCGCGTATGGTTATGGAGAGATGACAGTCATCGTAAACCGATTTACTGCGGATTACACTTGACCCGCACCAGTTTGAGGCGCGCCGTTGTCCCGGAAATAACGGTGACATCTGATTTGCTACAGTCAAAATATTTGGCGACCAGTGCGATCAATTCTGCGTTGGCTTTGCCTTCAGTGGGCGATGATCGCAGGCGAGCAGTCCAGTTGCCGCTTTCATCCTGTGTCAGTTCGCTGACAGAGGAGCGCGGCTTGGCGCGAATCGACAGAACAAAAGACGCGTTGGCTGGTGTTTGATCACGGCGAGAAGATGACATGTCGTATATCATACCCGCCAGAAACAGTGATGAAAGAGGTGCGGATATGAGGCGTTTATTGTCGTTCGCGATGGCATGCGCGTTGAGTGTGTCGCCGTTGGTGTGGGCAGAAGAAATTGGTCATGTGGACACGGTGTTCAAATGGATAGGTCCCGATCACAAGATTGTGGTGGAAGCGTTTGATGACCCATTGGTCAATGGCGTGGCCTGTTATGTGTCGCGTGCCAAAACAGGTGGTGTTAAAGGTGCTTTTGGCTTGGCAGAAGACCCCTCCAATTTTTCTGTGACGTGCCAGCAAACGGGAGCGATTACTTTTGTGTCACCGTTGCCGGAAAAGCAATCGGTGTTTAAAGAGGGAGCCTCGCTGGTGTTCAAACACGTTCAAGTGGTGCGCATGATTGACGTAAAGCGCAATACGTTGGTGTATCTCACTTATTCAGATCGTGTGATTGAAGGCAGTCCTGAAAACTCTATCGCAGCTTTCGCTATTCGCGATCAGAAAATTCCGATGAAGTGATGAACTGCAGATAAAAAAACGCCCGACTCTCTGGGGGGAGAAGGTCGGGCAAAGACCATTAAGGAGTGAAACATTCAAGGAGTTGAACCCTTTGGATAGCTTGCGCCACCCAGCCCTTCTGACGTGTGGGGGGATGTCAGGCAGGCAAAGACAGTATTGACCAAGCTGCGCAAAAAGCCAAGTGCTATTTGCGGAGTGCTCAGCCAAAGAGCGCAGTACCCCTGATTTTCCAGCATTAATATGCCTTGTTTTTCAAATAGATAGCGGTGTTTTCTTATGTTTAGGGTTCAAACTTTCAACAAGATTTCCGTCAAGGGACTCAACCAGTTCGGTAGAGAGAGCTACGAAGTGGCCAGTGAGATGGCTCACCCGGATGCTATTTTGCTGCGCAGCCATAAGTTGGCATCGGCTGATGTGGGGCAGGGCGTGCTGGCTATAGCGCGTGCTGGTGCTGGCGTGAACAATATCCCCGTAGCCGATATGACCGAGCGCGGTATCGTGGTGTTCAATACGCCAGGGGCCAATGCCAATGCTGTGAAAGAGCTGGTGCTGGCTGCCATGCTATTGGCCTCGCGGGACATTCTGGGCGGTGTGCGCTTTGTGCGTGAGGAGCAGCAGGCAGCCGACGACGAGGCCTTGTCCAGGCTGCTGGAAGCGGAGAAGAAGCGCTTTGCTGGCTATGAACTGACAGGCAAGACACTGGGCGTGGTGGGATTGGGTGCCATTGGAGCTTTGGTGGCCAATATGGCGCTGGATATGGGGATGCAGGTTCTGGGTTATGACCCCGCCATCTCGGTTGAGGCTGCATGGCGTCTGTCGCATCGCGTACAGAGGGTAGAGAACCTGATGAGCCTGATGTCGCGCTCCGACTTTATCACCCTGCATTTGCCGGTGCTGGAGTCCACTCGCGGCTTGGTCAATGCCGAGCTGCTGAAAGTGGTGCAGCCGGGTGCCTGCCTACTCAATTTTGCGCGCGAAGAGATTGTGGATAACGCCGCAGTGTTGCAGGCCTTGGAGCAAAAGCGGCTGGGGCGCTTTATCACCGATTTCCCCACGCAGGCTCTGGCCCAACATCCGTCGGTTATCCCTATGC
Source organism: uncultured Pseudomonadales bacterium (assembly GCA_964655625.1). Classification (GTDB taxonomy): domain Bacteria; phylum Pseudomonadota; class Gammaproteobacteria; order Pseudomonadales; family UBA7239; genus UBA7239. The sequence continues at coordinate 9,266 of CAZZNL010000021.1, read as the reverse complement.
CCCATATCGGCGCGAGTACGGAAGAAGCCGAGGAGAACTGCGCAGTGATGGCGGCTGAGCAGCTGAAGGACTTTTTAGAGCACGGCAATATTCGCAACTCGGTGAATTTTCCTGCCGTGTCTCTGGAGCGTACGGCGGGTTTTCGTTTGGCTATCGCCAATCGCAATGTGCCGAAAATGTTGGGGCAGATTTTGTCGGTGATCGCCGACAGCAATAACAATGTGGCGGATATGATCAATAAGAGCCGCAACGATATTGCCTACAACCTGATCGACATTGCCAATCAGCCGGATGAGGCTACTCTGGAGCGTATTCGCGCTATTGAAGGGATCATTAATGTGCGACTGATATGTGCATAAACAGGGCTTACTCTTGCCTGCTTGCAGTGTGTAGAATGGCTCGCTCTTCAGGTATTACTTTAAGTGGATGACCGGATTATTTTTATAAAAATTCTTTTTATATCATAAGGTTATCATTGTTTTCCAAGGAATGACTTTAAGAAGGCTTTTCTGCGATGCGGCTCAAACACGTCAAGCTGGCAGGGTTCAAATCTTTTGTTGACCCGACGACAGCGACCTTTCCCAGCAACCTGACCGCCGTTGTCGGCCCTAATGGTTGCGGTAAGTCCAATATCATTGATGCAGTGCGCTGGGTTATGGGGGAATCTTCGGCCCGCAACCTGCGCGGCGAAGCGATGACGGACGTTATCTTCAACGGCTCCAATAATCGCAAGCCTGCTGGTCAAGCCAGTGTGGAGCTCATTTTTGATAACAGCGATCACAAGCTGGTGGGTGAGTACGCCGCGTACAACGAAATTTCTATCCGTCGCGTTGTTACGCGCGACGGTCAGTCGCAGTATTTTCTCAATGGCACCAAGTGTCGTCGTCGCGATATCACCGACATTTTTTTGGGCACAGGTCTGGGGCCGCGCAGCTATTCGATTATCGAACAGGGCATGATTTCGCGGCTGATAGAGGCCAAGCCGGAAGAATTGCGCGTCTTTATTGAAGAGGCGGCGGGGATATCCAAATACAAGGAGCGCCGTCGTGATACCGAAAGTCGCATGAAGCGCACGCGCGAGAATCTGGAGCGTCTGACAGATATTCGTGAAGAGTTGGAACGCCAGTTGTCGCATTTACAGCGCCAAGCTGCCGCCGCCGAGAAGTATGGCGTCTACAAAGAAGAAGAACGCTTGCTGAAAGCACAATTGGCGGTATTGCGTTGGAAAAAACTGGACGGTGAAGTCAGTCAGCGCAGCCAGTTGATACGCGAATTGGAAATTCAAGTTGAAGCCTTGGTGACGGAGCAAGTGGCGATTGATACGCGCATTGAAAAATTGCGTGCAGATTTCACCGAGCAGACCGATAGGCTCAATGCCGTGCAAGCGCGCTTCTATGCCAGCGGTTCGGAAGTGGAGCGCATTGAACAAACCATTCGTTTTAACCAGGAGCGCGCCCACAATCTGCGGAATGATTTGGCGCAGACGGACAGTAGTATCAGTGAATCGACATTGTTGCTCACACAGGATGAAGAAAAGATTGCACTGTGGCGCAGCGAGTTGGAGGAATTGTCGCCTGAGCTGGAAATGGGGCGCGAGAGTGAGCTGGAGCTGACAGAATTATTGTCTCAGGCTGAGCAGGCCATGCAGCAGTGGCAGCAGGAGTGGGATGAGTTTAACCAAGCGGCACACGCGCCGCGCCAAGAAGTGGAAGTGCAACAGTCGCGTCTGCTGCATTTTGAAAAATCACTGGCGCGCATGAATGAACGCATTGAGCGTTTGGAACAGGAAAAGCGCAATCTGATCCAAGGGCCTGAGGAGCAGGAAATTTTGCAATTGCGTGAGCAATTGGCGGAATTGGATGCCTTGGCGGAAGAGCGTCAAGCGCAGTTGGATGAATTGCTGGCGCTGATCAGTGCCTTGCGCGATAGCAATGTGCAGCGCGTGCAATCGCTGGACGAGGCGCGCCTGCAAATGCAAACCTTGGCAGGTCGCCAGGCTTCGCTGCAAGCCTTGCAGCAAGCGGCACTGGGCAACACCAATGAAGGTATCAACGACTGGTTAGTGGCACAGCAGTTGGACAATCGTCCGCGCGTTGCCGACGGTTTGCGCGTTAATGCCGGCTGGGAAACTGCTGTGGAAACAGTGCTGGGCAGCTATTTGCAGGCAGTGTGTGTAGACAGTATCGATGCGTTGGCGCAGCAGCTCACAAACATTCAACAGGGCAGCCTGATGCTGTTAGCGCCGAATACAACCACGGTTAGCGCAGGTGCAAGCAGTTGGCTGCAGCAGCAGGTGTCCGGTGTTGATGCGGTAAACACATTGCTGGCGGGTGTGCATTGTGCGGAAACCTTGGAGGCTGCTTTGGCCATGCGTTCACAGTTGGCCGCTGGTGAATCGGTGGTGACGCGTGAAGGAATCTGGCTGGGGAGTAACTGGTTGCGAGTGGCGCGCGATACCGATGTCAACAGCGGTGTGTTGGCGCGCAAGGCTGAGCTGGAAGTTTTGACGGAAGAGCTGGCGCAGTGGCAGCAGCGTGTTGAGCAGTTGGACGGTGAGTTGCAGGCATCGCGTGCAGGATTGGCAGAGAAAGAGGCGCAATTAGAGCTGACGCGCCGCGAACTGGGAGACTTGACGCGTAAGCACGGCGAAACGCGCGCCCAGCTCTCAGCACGTGAAGCGCGTGTCGAACAGATGCTCACTCGCCGCGATGCATTGGCGCAGGAAATTAGCGAAATTCACGAGCAGTTGTCTGTAGAAAAAGAGTCACAGGCAGAAGCGCGCGCGATTTTGGAAACAGCCATTGAAAGTATGGAGCGCGACACCCAGCAGCGAGAAAACCTGCTCAATGTGCGCGATAAAAATCGGCAGGCGCTGGATGATGCGCGGCAGAAAACACAGCATCAGCGCAACCGGGCGCATGAATTGGCGATGCGCGAGCAATCATTGCGTGCGCAGCTGGACGCCATGTCGGTGTCGGTGGCGCGTTTGCAGCAACAAGTGGCGGCATTGCAGGAGCGACGTATTCAGTTGCGTGAAAGCCTAGAGCACAACGATGATCCTAATGAGGAGCTGAAGCTGCAGTTGGAAGAAAAATTGCAGCAGCGCCTGCTAATAGAGGACGAACTGAAAGATGTTCGCATTGTGCGTGATGAGGTTGAACACGACTTGCGTCAGGCCGAGCAGGGCAGATCGCATGCGGACCGCAATACGCAGGCGGCGCGCTCACGGTTGGAGCAAGAGCGCATTGCGGCACAGGAAGCTCAAGTGCGTCGCAAAGCACTGGATGAACAGCTGGATGAAACGCAGTTTGATCGCTCACAGCTGATGCAAGAGTTGCCAGAGAATATCTCTGAAGAGCGGTGGGTGGCGGATCTGGAGCAGTTGTCAGTTCGTATTGCGCGATTGGGGCCGCTCAACCTGGCGGCGATTGACGAGTACAAATCGCAGTCTGAACGCAAAACCTATCTGGATGCGCAGAACGATGATTTGCAGGAAGCCTTGCAGACCTTAGAGAACGCGATACGCAAAATTGATCGCGAAACGCGCACGCGCTTTAAAGAGACTTTCGACAGTATCAATAGCGGCTTCCAAGAATTGTTCCCGCGTGTTTTTGGCGGCGGTCACGCTTACCTGGAAATGACGGGAGAGGATTTGCTGGATACCGGCGTATCGATCATGGCCAGACCGCCCGGCAAGCGTAATAGCACGATTCACTTGCTATCGGGCGGTGAAAAAGCCATGACCGCTATCGCCTTGGTATTCTCTATCTTCCGGTTGAATCCGGCACCGTTCTGTATTCTGGACGAGGTGGATGCGCCTTTGGATGATGCCAACGTCGGGCGCTATTCAAAAATGGTCGCCGAAATGAGTGAAAAAGTGCAGTTTATTTTTATCACGCACAATAAAGGCACGATGGAAGTGGCACATCAGTTGATGGGTGTGACTATGCATGAACCAGGTGCCTCGCGCTTGGTGTCGGTGGATGTTAATGAGGCGGTTGAATTAGCGGCTGTCTAAGTGTTTGTGGTGTGCAGGAGATTGATATGCGTTGGTTGATACTGGTGTTATCTGGTTTGCTGCTGAGCAATCTCGCTGCTGCTGCAGATGTGCGTCGCGCTGTTGTGCAAATTTTTAATCAAAGCAGTGAAGTAGACTTTCAGTATCCGTGGCAGAACGGAAAAATGGAATCCAGTTCTGGCACCGGCGTCATTATTGCGGGTAATCGCATTCTGACCAACGCGCATGTTGTCGATAACAGTTTGCAGCTACAGGTACGCAAAGTGGGGTCTGACAAAAAATATTCTGCAGAATTGGCATTTATTTCAGACGAGCGCGATTTGGCGATGGTGTCTGTCAGTGATCCGGATTTTTTTCGCGATACAGAGCCATTGGAGCTGGGAGCATTGCCGATACTGGGCGATGAAGTGACAACCTACGGCTTTCCCGTTGGGGGGTCACAGTTGGCAATTACACGCGGTATCGTCTCGCGCATTGATTATGACTATTACGCGTTTTCTGGTTATCCCAATTTGGTGTGCCAAGTTGATGCAGCGATCAACGCCGGTGCCAGCGGTGGCCCAGCTATTGTCAACGGACGCATTGCGGGCCTGAATTTTCAAAGCCTGACCAGTGCACAAGCGAGTAATGTGGGCTATATCATTCCGCCGCCGGTTATCGAGAATTTTCTGAAAGATATTGAAGATGGCAAGGTGGACGGTGTGCCGGAAATCGCCTTCGTGATCCAGACCACAGAGAACCCGCAGCTGCGTCAGCGCTATGCCTTGGGTGATATTGAGGGTGGCGCGTTAGTCACACGCTTGTCAGGGCTGGAGCAGGAAAAAGGCTTATTAAAAGTGGGCGATGTGGTTATCGCCATTGATGGTCAAATGGTGGGCAATGACAATACGGTGCGTTTTGCAACGGCTGATCGCATTGATAGCAATATTTTAATTGCGCGCCGCCAGTTGGGAGAAAATTTGCCGCTGACAGTTGTGCGTGACGGCAAAAAAATGGATATCAACTATCCACTGAGTTACACGCTGAAAGACTCGCGCATTATTCCCGGTCATCAATCGAACCTCGTGCCAGACTATGAAGTAATTGGTGGTATGGTGATCACGGAAGTGAATGAAGACATGATTCGTGAATGGAAATATACCCCGCCATTGATCGATGCCAATCGTTATGAATATCGCAAGACGGGGGCGGCAGACATTGATCGTATGTTGATTGTGTCCAATATCTTGCCGGATGAAATTAATCGCGGTTATGAGCGCGGCAAATTTGGCATTATCGGTTCGGTTAACGGTGTGGATGTGTCAAACCTGAAACAACTGCGTGAGCAGTTGGCAAAAGCCGAAGGCGATTACGTAGTGTTGGGTTTTGTGAAACACGACGGACAAGTTGTTTTCTCCCGCAAAGCATTGGCAGAAAGAATGCCGGTCATTGCTCAGCGTTACGGATTGCCTATGCCGGCGAAACAACAAGGGGCTGCCCCAGCTGAACAGCCACCCGTGGCCGTGCACTGAGCAAAACATGAAGCGCTGTGTGCTCGTGCTGGATCAAGGAGGGCACAGCACGCGTGCACTGGTGTTTGCTGATGATGGTGCTGTTGTCGCGCAGTCTCGCATCGAGATTGCTACGCAATCGGAAGCAGCCGGTTTTGTTGAGCAAGATCCGCAATCTATCGTCAGTTCATTACAACAAGTATTACTGGATATTGCAGCGCAGTTAGGTACTGCTTGCAGTTGCATCGTGGCTGCGGCCTTGATTGTGCAGCGCTCCAGTTTGCTTGCAGTGCGTCGCAGCACCGGAGAAGCCATCACGCCGGTGTTGAGTTGGCAAGATACGCGCAATGCTCGGTGGCTGAATCAACAAGTTGTTGGTCAGCAGCGCTATATCCGGCAGTTGACCGGTTTGTATCCCAATGCGCATTACGGTGTCAGCAAAATGCGCTGGTTGCTGGATAACGATGACGCTGTAGCAGCAGCTGCACAGAAGGGTGATCTTTGTATCACGCCCTTGGCGGGTTATTTGCGAGCAGCACTCACGCATGCACAGGATATGGCGGTTGATGCTGTTGTGGCGTCTCGCACCTTGCTTACGGAGTTGTCGGCATGCGCTTGGTCAAAAACGTTATTGGATTTTTTTAATATTCCAGAAGTAATTTTGCCGCAGGTAAAACCCACGGTATCGGATTACGGGGTGATTCGCGTGGGTGACACCTCTGTGCCGCTCAAACTGTTAGGTGGTGATCAAAGTGGATTTTTGTTGGCGCACCAGTGCGAGGATATTCAGCATACGGTGTTTATCAACATGGGCACAGGAGCGTTTTTACAACAAGTAATGCCTGTAAACCAAATACCGGAAAAACTGTTGGCGGCACCGTTATCTTTAACGGGTGATGTGAAGGAATCAGTGATTGTCGCCGAGGGTACTGTCAATGCGGCAGCAACGGCGTTGGATTGGTGGCAGGCGCGCAGTGGCGTGCAGTTGTCAGAGGCGTATTGGCAGCATGCCCTTGCAGAAAGCCAGCAACGTCCTGATGCTGTGCCGGTATTTATCAATCGCATCACTGCGTCAGGTTCTCCGGATTGGTTGCCGGTAGGGGAGTCATTTTTTTCTGCTACATGTTCGTTGCCTTTGCAGGCTATCGCCGTGTTGGAGTCGATCGTTTTTGCATTGCAGCGCAATCTGGATGCGCTGGCGCAGAGTGAAAGCCGCCAAGCGATTGTTGTGAGTGGTGGTCTGGCGCAGAACGCTTTGCTGTGCCAATGTCTTGCAGATCTTTCCGCTACGCAGGTTGCGCGCAGTGTTGATGTGGAAAGTTGCGCGCGCGGTGCAGCGGTTCAGTTACTGCCTGGCGCATTAGGGATACCACGTTATGATTTTTTTCTGCCGCAACCGAGTGACGCATTGGCTGCGCGTTATCGCCACTGGTCGTCTGTAATGGGTTAGTGCGGTGCAGAGATTAATGCAGCGCGATGTCGCGTGTGCGCAGTTTGTTGGGCGGGGTTCCCAAATATTTTTTTGCCAGCTGCATCACTTTGTCGGCGGTGGCGCGGTAGGCTGTGAGCTTGCCGCCATAGATGCTGATCAGGCCATTGTCGTCGAGCAAACGTGTGTCGCGTTGACGCAGGAAGGCGCTCTGTTCTGAGGTGGGGAGTACACGCAAGCCACTGAATTGTTCGGCTATGGTGAGATCCGCCTGAGGAAAATAGCGTTGCACTGTGTCGAGCAAATAAGCAATTTCTTGCTCGGTGGGTGAACAGGTTTCGGTTTGGCAGGTAAATGGAGTCTCGGTGGTGCCGACCAGGGTTTTGTCTTTCCATGGCAGTACAAATACAGCGCGTTGGTCGCGGGCTTCAAGGTAGAAACAGGTGTCGCTGATGCGCTGTTGCAGCACGATATGTGTGCCTTGCACGAGCTCGATATCAAGCTGTCGCGTGCTACTGCAGCGCTGAATAATCTCGTTTACCCACGGCCCGCCCGCGTTAATCAGCAGCTGGCTGTGTGCGGTGTGAACTGCATCACCGTGGTGAATGTCTACCTGCCAGCCTTGATCTTTGCGGCAGGCTGAGAGTAATTCGGCGTGTTCCCATGCGGTGCAGCCGAGAGATGTCGCGCTGTTTTTGACCGCCTGTGTCAGCAGGCTGTCATCGGTTTGTGCATCTTGATAGGCAAACACAGCCACAAGGTTTTTCGTATTCAAGCCATTGAGGGTCTGCCATTGTGCGCGTGGAATTTTTTTGAAGGCGCCGTGGGGATTGTAGAGGCCGGTGAGCAGTCGGTAGAGCAGCAGGCCGGCGTGAATTTTCCAGGCGGGATGGCGCGAGTGCTGGTAGATCGGCAGATAGAAAGTGTTGATGTGCGCCAGCGTTGGCGCGTTGCGCAGCAGCGTTTCTCGCTCTTGCAGGCATTCACGCACCAAGCGAAATTGCCCTGTTTGTAAATAGCGCAGCCCGCCGTGTAACAGCTTGCTAGAGCGGCTGGATGTGGCAGAAGCCCATGTGTTTTTCTCTAGTAATAAACAGCGATACCCCGCTGCGCTGCATGCTTGTGCAATGCCTGCGCCATGTATGCCACCACCTACGATAATGGCATCGTAAAATGAAGAAAAATCCTCAGTGTTGTTCATGGTGGTCTAACATCTCGCCGATAGCGAAAGTTTCGATCAAGCTGGCGCCGCGTGCAAGCAGCGACTGAGCCAGCTTCCTGTTATCAACTTCGTAAACAGCAACACGACAATTGTCCATCTGCAACGAATCAGACGTTGGAATACGCAAATGGTTACAGATGATCATTTCTGCAGAAAGTTTTTTTGCAACCTCAAAGCGTGAAGACCAGTCGCGCAGTACGGCGCCGAGTCGAGTCAATCCGTGCTGTTGCGCCTGTTGCAGTGCATCAAGGTCGAAGCTGATTAAAATGCAGCGTGAGAGTACAGGTGATAACACGGCATGAATGCGTTGCAGGCAGAATGTTGCGCCGTAATCTCGCGTGGCTTCTTCTTTGAGTTCGACTAGCACTTGAACAGATGGATGCTGCTGCATGATATCTGCCAGTGCCTGTAGACCTGCAATAGATACATCAGAAAATTTTGTGCCGAAGCGTTGTGGTTCTCCAGCTGAGAATTTTTGTAAGTCGGTAAAGGTATGTTGTTTGATGAGTCCGTCGATACCAGAAACGCGGTTTAAGCTGTCATCGTGGTAGAGCACAGGTATGCCATCTGCAGAAAATTGCACATCCACTTCAATAAACTGTGCACCACAGCGTATGGCTTGTTGAATCGCTAGCGGAGAATTTTCTGGAAAATGTCTTTGATAGCCGCGATGCGCAATCAGTTGTGTCGCAGAAAGACTTGTTGGTGTGACTGCTGTGTGTGTGGCCGACATGGTGTTTGTCATAGGTGTCAGTATTTCGCAGTATAGCGTGAGGTTTTTTGTTGGGTAGACGCAGGTTTGTTAGACTGGGAACTGGTTCACTGATTATCGGAATGGTTTTATGAAAGTTGCTGTGGTGCCTGTCACGTCTTATCAACAGAATTGTTCGCTGATCCTGTGCGAAGCAACGGGTAAAGTGGCGGCGGTTGATCCTGGTGGTGATCTGGCGCAACTGGAGGCGCAAATTCAGGCAATGAAAGGCACTTTAGATGTGGTGCTATTGACACACGGGCATATGGATCATTGTTCTCAGGCGCGGGTCTTGGCCGATCGCCATGGTGTCGCAGTGATTGGCCCGCATCAGGAAGATCGGTTCTGGATACAGA
>CAZZNL010000020.1:8031-13852 GCA_964655625.1 uncultured Pseudomonadales bacterium | reverse complement strand
AGGTTGGCGATCCGAAAATTGATGTCTCCGGTTTGTCGCGTGCCGAGTAATTCGCCGGGGCCGCGCAACTCCAGATCTTTTTCAGCAATCACAAAGCCGTCATCGCTGTCGCGCATCACCGCCAAGCGCTGCTTGGCATGTTGTGACAACGGCGCACTGTAAAGCAGTACGCAATGACTGGCCGCACTGCCACGCCCGACGCGACCGCGCAGCTGATGCAGCTGCGCCAGCCCCAAGCGTTCGGGATTTTCGATAATCATCAAGCTGGCGTTGGGTACATCGACACCCACTTCGATAACCGTAGTGGCCACCAGTATGTGCAGTTCGCCAGCTTTGAAAGCATCCATCACTGCATTTTTTTCGTTGGGTTTCATGCGCCCGTGGACAAGGCCAATGCGCAAATCGGGCAGAGCGGCGCGCAATACTGTTGTTGTTGCTTCTGCTGCCTGGCATTGCAGTGCTTCCGATTCGTCTATCAAAGTGCACACCCAATAGGCTTGTTTGCCGCTGTGGCAGGCGTGTTGCAAGCGCTGGATAATGTCGTCGCGGCGTTGACTGTCCATCACCAGTGTTTGTATGGGCGTGCGGCCTGGAGGTCGCTCATCGATGAGGGAGCAATCGAGATCTGCATACGCGCTCATCGCTAAGGTGCGTGGAATCGGAGTGGCTGTCATCACCAGTTGATGCGGCAAAATGTGTGGCGCACCTTTCTGTTGTAGTGCAAGACGTTGACGCACACCAAAACGGTGCTGTTCATCGGTGACCACCAGAGCTAATTGTTGAAATTGCACATCATCCTGGAACAGTGCGTGCGTACCGATAGCAATCTGCGTTGTACCGGCGGCAATGCTGTCGAGAATCTCGCGGCGCTGTTTGCTTTTTGTGCTGCCGGTCAACAAATGACAAGTAATTCCCAGTGGTGCAAACCAGCGTTCAAATTGGGATGCGTGTTGTGTCGCCAGAATCTCAGTTGGTGCCATCAATGCAGCCTGCTGGCCATTGCCCACTGCCTGCAAACAGGCCAGTGCCGCAATCACTGTTTTTCCCGAACCGACATCACCTTGCACCAAGCGCAGCATGGGTTCGTTTTTTTGCAGATCAGCAGCAATTTCCTGTTGCACGCGTTGTTGCGCCGCAGTGAGTGTAAAAGGCAATTGTTGGATGAATTGTTGCTGCTGTGTTATCTGCACCGGTAGAGGTGTACTGGGTTCGCGTTTTTGCTGCTGGCGCACGCGCAACAAACTGAGGTGATGCGCCACCATTTCTTCAAAAGCCAGTCGTTGTTGTGTGGGATGTTTGCCTTCTAAGAGTTGTGCCACAGGCGCATCGTTGGGCGGCGCGTGCAGATAATGCAGAGCATGGTAGAGCGACATGGATAAGCGCGAGGGCAGCAAATGTGTGGGCAGCCAGTCGCGTAAATTTTTTTCATGCACTTGTTGTAGTGCCTGCGCGATCAGTTTGCGCAAGCGCGTTTGTTGTAGGCCTTCAGTGACGGGATAGACCGGTGTGAGACTATCGGCCAGTGGCAGCGATTCACGTTGCTCCAGCAGGCGGTATTCGGGATGATAGATTTCAAAGCCGCTGCTGCCTCGGCGCACTTCGCCCCACGCGCGCACTTTTTGTCCTACTGCCAGTTGTTGCTGTTGGGTTTTGGAAAAGTGATAGAAACGCAATGACAACACACCGCTGCCGTCCTGAATCAGACAGAGCAGGCTGCGGCGCTTGCCGAACACGACACTGCACGCGCGGACGGAGCCTTCGACCAGCGCTTCGCTATGCAATGTCAGAGCGCCGATCGGGGTGATTTGGGTGAGGTCGCGGTAGCGCAAAGGCAGGTGCCAGAGCAGGTCTTCGGCGTGATGGATATCCAATCGCGCCAGTTTTTCAGCCAGTGATGTGCCGATGCCGTGCAATTGGGTGATGGGAACCAGCGATGTGCTCATTGAGGTAGGCAATAGTCAGTGCTATTCAGGAGTTCGAGCCAGAATAGCGCGAACGGCTGCGCAACAACAAATAAATAACTTTATAAAATCTTGCTAAAGCGCTGATACAGTTGTATTTTTCTGAGAGGAATCTCATGGCGCGGGGGCGGGATCATGATGATGAAAAAATTGCTGGTTCACGCGGCCTTTTGCGCGATGGCAATAGGGTGGACTGCTGTGGCTGTGGCCGGAACCGCAGTGACCCATACCGTTAAAAATGGTGAGACTTTGTATCGCATTGCGTCCGACAACAACATGAGTGTCGATGAGCTGCGTGCGATCAATAAACTCAGCAAGAGTGCCAAAATTCAGCCAGGGCAGACATTGAAGCTTTATACGCGTGTATCACAGAGCGCGAAGAGCAAAGCGAGTACCAGTACAAAATCAACATCGGCAGCGGCGAGCGGCAGCCCTAAAGTGGTTGTCAATTTGCGCAATCAGCCCACTGCGACAAAAAAAGCAACCAGAGCGCCCGCGCCGTCATCAGTGACCAAATCCACATCGTACCCACAACTGGCTTCTGGCAGCGCCTTGGTGGTCGATGCTGTGACAGGGCAGACTATTTTTGCGAAGAATGCCGATCAGACGCGCTCCATTGCGTCCATCACCAAGTTAATGACTGCGATCGTAGTATTGGATGCTGAGCAGTCGATGACCGAAACCTTGTCGATCACCGATGAAGATGTGGATTACCTGAAGCATACGCACTCTCGTCTGCCGCTGGGTACGCGATTGTCGCGCTACGACATGCTGCGTCTGGCGCTGATGTCTTCGGAAAACCGGGCGGCTTCTAGTTTGACGCGGCATTATCCCGGCGGTCGTACGGCGTTTCTCCGCGCCATGAATGCCAAGGCTGCCAGCTTGGGTATGACCCACACCCGTTTTTATGATGGCACTGGCCTCACGCCCAGCAATATCTCGACAGCAGAAGACCTGGCCAGCATGGTGCGTGCCGCCGGTCGCTACGAACTGATTCGCGAGTTCAGTACCACGCCTGGACGTGAAGTGGCTATCAACACTCGTGGCGCGCCTTTGCAGTATCGCAACACCAATGCACTGGTGCGCGATGCAGAAAACAACGATTGGGATATCAAAGTCAGCAAGACCGGTTACACACAGGAAGCCGGGCGCTGCTTGGTGATGATGGCGACGATTGCCAACCGCAACACCGTGATGGTGATGCTGGATTCCGATGGCAAGCTCTCTCCCGTTGGCGATGCCAATCGCCTGAAAGATTGGATGGAGTCTGGCCACATGCCGTCGCAATTGGCGACGCGTTGAGCGCAGCGCCACCCTCCTCAGTACTGCTGGTTGGCTGCGGCGATGTCGCCCAGCGGCTGGCGGCACTATTGCAGCAAGATTTTGTTTTCACGGGGCTGCGCCGTCAGACGAATGATTTGCCTGCATTTATCGCGCCTCTGTCGGTAGATATTGGCGATGCTTGCGCTGTGCAGGCGGCGCTGGCGCAAAAAACTTTCGATTATGTGGTCATCACATTGACACCGGGTGAGCGCAACGAGACGCGCTATCGACAGGTGTATGTCGATGGCGTGCAGCATTTGCTGGCGGCTCTGATGGGAAATCCGCGCCTGTTGTTTGTTTCCAGCACCTCTGTCTACGCACAGGATGCGGGCGAAGTGGTGGACGAGCATAGCGAGGCGCAGGGCAAAGGTTTTTCAGGGCGCTGCTTGCTGGAAGCGGAACAACAGGTATCAAACAGCCGTTTTGATGCTACTTCAGTAAGGTTTGCCGGTATTTACGGCGCTGGGCGCAGCGGTCGTTTGCTGGAGCGCGTCAGGGCAGGCCAAGTGGAATGGACGCAGGCAGCGCAGTGGACGAATCGCATTCATGTTGAAGACTGCGCACGCGTACTGGCGCACTTGATCCGGCGTTGGCAAAACGGCTTACCGCCAGCGCCTGTTTACATTGCTAGCGATGATTGCCCAGTGCAGGCGGGAGACGTGTGGCAGTGGCTGGCTGAGCAAATGGGTTGTGCCGATCCTTTGATGAAACATCGCCATTGGCAGAATGCGGCAGCGCGGGGCAAGCGTTGCAGTAATCAGTTATTACTGCGCGAAGGCTTTGGTCTTCATTATCCGGATTTTCGTGCTGGTTATTCATCATTGTTGGTAGGTAAATAACGACAGCCTGTGCATGGTTGTTTTTGTCAGTGTTACTGGTGTACCTTCATTGGACAATTCGAACGTACACCTGATTTACAGATACGCTTCATGGCTCGCATTGCTCTGATCAAAATATTCACCGGCTTGAATCTTGCCCCTGCTCAATTGTCAGGAGAGCTGCAGCGTGCTGGCCATGAGTCGCGTATTATTTATTTCAAAGATCACCACATTGTTGATTTTGATAAATGCGAAGGTTACGAGATAACGGATTATCCCGGTGTGTTCACCTCGGCTGATGGGATGAAAAAAGTTTGGAATTGTTACAAGCCATTTTCAGACAAGGAGTACCGTCTGCTGATTGAGGATCTACAGACTTTCCAGCCGGATGCGATCGGTTTCAGTGTGGTATCAGGTATTATTCGCGAGGCAGGCATTGTTACGCAAAAGTTGCGGGAACATTTTGCTGTGCCTTTTATCTGGGGCGGTCCGGGACCAACGCTGGAGCCAGAGCGCTGTATTGCTATGGCTGATCTTGTTTGCATCAACGAAGGTGAGCAAGTGATTGTTGAACTTGCCAATCGGCTGGATGCTAGTGAAGACATTTACGATATCGCAGGCACATGGTCCAGAAGGCCGAATGGCACGGTTGTGCGAAACGTGGAGCGTCCACTGCTCAATCTGGATGATATTGCCATACCGGACTGGCGGCTTGATCATTATGTACATATCAATAATTTCAAAGGGCGGCGAACCCATATTTACCCGCACAACTTGAAACAAGAATACCCAATCATGACGCAGCGTGGTTGTCCGTTTTCTTGCTCGTTTTGCATAGAATCTCGCTATCAAGACATGTTTGGTAGGAAGAATTCACTGCGTCGTCGCAATGTTGATGTGGTGTTGGAGGAGTTGCGCTGGGCAAAAGCAAATCTAGATATCAAGGCAGTCCTGTTCTATGACGAAGTTTTCACGGTTAACCCGCGTTGGCTTGAAGAATTTCTGCCCCGTTACAAGCGGGAAATTGGCTTGCCATTCTGGTGTTATACCTATCCCACTACACACACAGCAGAGCTGTTGCAGCAGTTGAAAGAAGCAGGCATGACTTCCATTACCATGGGAATTCAGTCTGGCAGTGAGCGCATACTGCGGAAACATTTCAACCGACCTACGGCGTTGCCCCGTGTACTCAAGGCAGCGCAGGAAATCGTGGATCTCGGCAGTGATGTGAGGGGCTTCTTCGATTTGATCAGTAATGTGCCCTTTGAAACTGAGGAAGATTTGCGTGGTACTTTCAGTTTTCTACTGGAGTTACCCAAGTCGATTAAGATGTTAGGTATTTCCGAGATGACGAGCTTTCCCACTTATGATTACACACAGCAAGTTGTTGAAATGGATGCCGTGCTGGCGACGGACGCTCAAAGCGCGGGGAGAAGGGTGACCCAACAAGATTATGACTACTATCACAAGCTTTATTTGCTGACGCGTACTGATATACCCGTAGAATAACTGAGCGCTATTGGTGAGGATACTCGCTATCGAGAACACCCAGAAATGCTGGATGCCCTGATCACCACCAAGCCGTATATTTCGTTTACTGGAATATCTTTCTAATTGATCAGTGTTGTTTTTCTAGCGTCACAAAACTGTAGGGGTAGGGATTTTTTTCGCAGGGGGGGTGTGGCTCACGCGACGTTTCTTGCCACTGCCCGGTAAGCG
>CAZZNL010000020.1:0-8021 GCA_964655625.1 uncultured Pseudomonadales bacterium | reverse complement strand
CATCTATTTCTGTGACATAGGCGCGCTGTACGACGGGTAGTGCCGCCTGGTAAATTTGTGCGCCGCCGATGATCATTATTTCGTCGCTGTTTTTTTCGGCAGCGCATTGCTCGGCATATTGCAATGCGCGCGCTAAATCATTAACTACGGTTGCGCCTTCTGCTTGGTAGTGCATGTTGCGGGTGATCACGATGTTGTCGCGCCCCGGCAGTGGTTTGCCGAGTGATTCCCATGTATTGCGACCCATGATAATGGGTTTTCCCATGGTGATGCGTTTGAAATAGCGCAAATCTTCAGGCAAATGCCAAGGCATGCTGTTATTGCGCCCAATAACGCCGTTGCGTGTGCGTGCCACAATAAGTGCGATGGTAGTCATTACACGGCCACCGGTGCGGCGATATGTGGCTGCGCCTCATAGTTTTGTAATTCAAAATCAGCAAAGGTGAAGTCAAAAATATTTTTGACGGCGGGATTGATGTGCATATGTGGCAATTTGCCTGGCGTGCGTTGCAGTTGCAGATTCACTTGTTCCAGATGATTGCTGTACAAGTGAGCATCGCCAAAGGTGTGGATGAAATCACCAGGTTGTAGGTTGCACACTTGGGCGATCATCAATGTCAGCAGCGCATAAGAGGCAATGTTGAACGGTACGCCGAGAAAAATATCCGCGCTGCGTTGATACAGTTGGCAAGATAACCTGCCATCGGCAACATAAAATTGAAACAGTGTGTGGCAGGGCGGCAGTGCCATATTGTTTACTTCCGCCACGTTCCATGCGCTGACCAGCAGGCGACGCGAATCCGGGTTGTTTTGAATCATCTCGATCAGCTGCGAGATTTGATCGATGGTGCCGCCGTGCCCATCCGGCCAAGAGCGCCATTGGTGGCCGTAAACAGGGCCGAGGTTGCCATTCTCATCCGCCCATTCATCCCAAATTTTTACGCCGTTATCCTTGAGGTATTTGATATTGGTATCGCCAGCGAGAAACCACAGCAATTCGTGAATAATGGATTTCAGGTGCAGTTTTTTGGTGGTGAGCAGTGGAAAGCCTTCAGCGAGATCAAAACGCATCTGGTAGCCAAATACGCTCACCGTGCCGGTGCCGGTGCGATCGGTTTTTACCGTGCCGTGGTCGCGCACATGGCGCATGAGGTCGAGGTATTGCTGCATTACGAAAGTCCGTTGTGGGTGTGGCGTTTGAGGCTCCATACGCAGATCACGATGCCGGCGAGGAACATGGGGATGCACAGCTCTTGTCCGCGCGTCATCCAGCCGAGCGCATCAAAACCGAGAAACGCATCCGGTTCGCGAAAAAATTCCACCGCGAAACGAAAAACAGCGTAGAGCACCAGAAATAATCCCGAGATGAGCCCTTGTGGTCGCGGTTTATTGGAGAGCAAGTAGAGCAGGGTAAATAGCAGCACGCCTTCCAATGCGAATTGGTATAGCTGTGAGGGATGGCGCGCCAGTTGCAGTGGGTCGGCGGGAAAGACCATGGCCCAAGGCACATCGGTGGCGCGGCCCCACAATTCTTGGTTGATGTAATTGCCCAATCTGCCGAGGCCGAGCCCAATCGGTGTCAGCGGTGCCACGGTATCCATCACCGCAAAAAAAGGTTGTTGAATTTTGCGTGCGAACAACCCTAGTGCAATCAGTACACCGACCAAACCGCCGTGAAACGACATGCCACCCTGCGTGATTTTGAACAGAAACAGCGGGTTGTGTAGGAACTCGTCAAATTGGTAGAACAGCACATAGCCGATGCGGCCGCCGAGGATGACACCCAGTGCGCCGTAGAAAATCATGTCTTCCACTTCTTGTCGCGTTTTGGTGGCGGCTAGGCCAACTTGTGTGCGGCGTATTGCCAACCACCAGACCAGTGCGAAGCTGATCAGATACATCACGCCGTACCAGCGAATCGCCAGTGGACCTAGGTGGACGATGACGGGGTCTATCGTGTGAAAACTGAGCATGACAAGAAAACCCAAGGGGCGCGAGGCGAGAACGAATCGGGATGCAAGCTTAACGGCTGGTGACAGGCTAGACTAGAGCGACATCAGGAGGTGGATGGGTATGGGTTTTCTGGACAACTTGTTTCCGCAAAACTGGGGGCCATCTTGGCTTGAAGCGGCGGTATTGGTCGCTGTGTTGCAGTGCTTGTTGCTGTGGGGTGCAACGCCAGACAGACAGCGTGTTTTTTTGCAGAACGCGGTACTCGCTGTATTGGTGGTGGTGAGTTATCTGCTGGGAGTGGTGTTGCCGCAGTTGGATTTACTGCAAGGGGGCAGCTGGTTTACGTCCACTGCCGAGTTAGTGATGGGTATTTTGCTGATTCGACTTTGCGGCTTGGTGTTGATGCGAGTCTTGTTGCCGCGACTCGGTATGCTGCCACCGCGTATTGTCGAAGATGTGCTGTTAGTGCTGGCCTATATCGGTTGGGGCATGGTGCGTTTGCGCATAGCCGGTATTGAGCCCGGCAGTCTCGTCACCACCTCGGCCATCATCACCGGTATCGTGGCGTTCTCTATGCAGGATACCTTGGGCAATATTCTCGGTGGTATTGCGCTGCAATTGGACAATTCAGTGCAAATTGGCGATTGGATTCGCGTTGATGACACGCGAGGTGAAGTCATTGAAGTGCATTGGCGACACACTGCTGTGCGCACCAATAATGGCAATGTGGTGGTGATTCCCAACAGTGTGTTGGTGAAATCCAAAGTGGATGTTTTTTGTTCGCAGATGCACCGTCATTTTCGCCGTTGGGTGTATTTCCCTGTGCAGCTACAAATTTCGCCGCAATCGGTGATTCCTGTGATCGAAAAAACCATTCGTGAAGCAGATATTCCTTATGTTGCCCCGCAACCTGCACCGCAGTGTGTGGTGATGGATTACAACAATGGCGTCGCACAATATGCGCTGCGCTATTGGCTCACCGATCCTCGGCATGACGACACGACCGATTCCACCGTGCGTGTGCATATTTACTCTGCGTTATTGCGCAACGGCATGCAGTTGGCCCGGCCCTACTTGGACACGCATTTGACCGCAGAGAGTGCGGAGCGTCAGGCGGTATTGCATGAGCAGGAAGTGCAGCAGCGCCTGCAACTGTTGGTGGGGGTGGAGATCTTTTCATCATTGAATCAAGGGGAGTTGCGCGAGCTGGCGGAATCACTACATGATGCACCGTTTATCAAAGGTGATGTCATGACGCGCCAAGGCGCGGTTGCACACTGGTTGTATTTTTTGGTGCAAGGCGAAGCGGATGTATGGCTGGAGTTGCCGGGTAATCAGCGCCGCCATTTAAGCTCATTACAAGCGGGTTCTGTGTTTGGGGAGATGGGTTTGATCACGGGTGAACCGCGTCGCACCACGGTCACTGCGCGCACGGATGCTTTGTGTTATCGCCTGGATAAGGCGAGTTTTCAAAAGATTATTCAAGCGCGTCCAGAAATTGCAGAGGAATGTGCGCGCACTATTGCAGAGCGCGCCCGTCAAATTAATTTGGTACACGAAGAAGAAATGGTATCTGGCAAAGAACATGAGGCGCATATTCTTGCCAGCATCAAGCGGTTTTTTGGTTTGGGTTAAGTTGAAATTACTGCGTGGGCGGCGTGCTGCCGTCGGGCCAGGCGATAGTGGCAACGGCGCGATTGACCTTTTCTTTGGGCCACACTTTTACTGCCAGCTTGGATTGATCCGCTTTTAGTGTCACGCCTTGACCGGGCTTTTCTAAAAATACGGTACCGCTGGCATTGTTGATTTCAACTGCGTGTTTGCCGTCAATTAACAGCACGTCGATATCGCTGCCACTCAGATAGCCGCCCCAGAAATCGGTGCCGCGAATGCCGATAACACCGACCGGTGTTTTGACGTTAAATGCAGTGCCCTGTTGCTCCAGAATTTTTCCGGTCATTGTGCGAAATGCGCCCGTGAGCAGGGCAAATTGCGCTGTGGCTGGTGCTGCATTTTTTTCTTGCCAAGCGTATTCGCGAATTTCAAAAGTGGTATTGCCGCCGAGGGTGGTGACAGTGCCATCGGCAAAACGCAATTGGGCGCGAGCATTGTCGCCGGTGCTGATTTCATCTTTTACGCGCAATTCGGTTTTGCGTTGCGCGGTTAGCGTGGTACCTGCGCGATGGATTTCCACCTTGCCGGCGGTGGCCAGTACCACGCCAATAACTTCTTCAGCAACAGCGAGGCAACTGGTGAGAGAGAACACCAGTCCCAAAGTCCAAGCTACTAACGTGCGTGCAATGCGTGTGTGTGCGTGCATGACAAATTCCTTTTGAGGTGTTGGATTTGGGTGTGTTAACGCATGGCCACTATGCGAAGGCGTGTCGCAACACGATGGTTTCTATGCGGTCAGGGCCGGTAGAAATAATGTCGATGGGAGCGCCGCTCAATTCTTCGAGGCGCTTGATATAGTTGCGTGCCGCTTGTGGCAAATCATCGAATGATTGTGCACCGATAGTGGACTCACTCCAGCCGGGCATTTCTTCGTATACCGGCACAATGCCTTCGTAATCATCGCTGTGCAGTGGCGATACCGGGTTGCCCTGAGTGTCGTGGTAGGCGGTGCAAATTTTTACCGTTTGCAGACCATCGAGCACATCCAGTTTGGTGAGGCACAAACCGGAAATACTGTTGACTTGAATAGAGCGGCGCACGGCAACGGCATCGAACCAGCCACAGCGGCGTTGACGACCAGTAGTAGCGCCAAACTCGTGACCCACTGTGCCCAAGTGTTTGCCGATAGCATCGCCAGTATCTTGCGCGGCATCGTAAATCAATTCGGTGGGGAAAGGGCCGGAGCCCACGCGCGTGGTGTAAGCCTTGGTGATACCGAGCACGTAGTCGAGATAGAGTGGGCCGACACCGGAGCCGGTAGCTGTGCCACCTGCGGTAGTGTTGGAAGATGTGACGTAGGGATAAGTGCCGTGATCAATATCCAGTAGCGAACCTTGTGCGCCTTCAAACAAGATATTGGCACCGCGTTCGCGCGCTTCGTGCAGGATGGCGGTGACATCCGCCATCATCGGCAAAATAGCGCGGCTTTGTTCGAGCAGGGTTTTCAACGTGCTATCGAAATCGATGGCAGCGACTTTGAAGTAATGCGTCAGGATGAAGTTGTGGTACTCCATCACTTCTTGCAATTTTTGCGCAAACTGTTTTTCGTTGCGCAAATCGCCCAAGCGCAAACCACGGCGGGCAATTTTATCTTCGTAAGCGGGGCCGATGCCGCGCCCTGTGGTGCCAATTTTGGCGCTGCCGCGCGCGGCTTCTCGCGCCTGATCCAATGCTACATGGGAGGGCAGAATCAACGGACAGGCGGGCGATAAGCGCAGGCGCTCTCGCACGGGAATACCGTTGTTTTCCAGATTGTGAATTTCTTTGAGAAGCGCATCCGGTGCCAATACAACACCGTTGCCGATCAGACACAACACGCCGTCGCGCAGTACGCCGGAGGGGATCAAATGCAGTACAGTTTTTTTGCCGTCGATTACCAACGTGTGACCGGCGTTGTGGCCGCCTTGAAAGCGCACGACTAACTCGGCTTGATCTGTCAGTAAGTCAACGATTTTACCTTTGCCTTCGTCCCCCCACTGGGTTCCCAAGACCACGACATTTTTGCCAGACTGCATTGTGCTCACGTTTCTACTCCACAGTTTTGCGCCAGTGCCAGCGCATCAATCAGTAAAAAAATTGTTACAGTTTTTGCGTGATGTATTGCGTGCCATCACGCACGAGTTCGTGCGTACAGGCGGGATCGCGCGTCTCCTGCGCGCTGGCGGCAATCACGCATTGGCCGGATGCGCGCAGCGCCACAATGGCTTGCCACTGTGCCGCGCTGCCGTCGAGCGTGGCGTGTATGGCAGGTGCGCTTGGTGCGCTGACATCGCCCAAGGCCAATAAGTGTTTGAGATCTGCACTAAAACCGCTGGCGGGGCGCGCGCGACCAAACGCAGCACCAAAATTGTCGTAGCGACCACCATTGGCAATCGCTTCACCAACGCCGGGAACGTATAAGGCAAACACGGCACCGGTGTGGTAGTGATAGCCGCGTAATTCAGACAAATCAAAATACAATTCAACATCCGGCGTGCGCTGGCGGATGCAAGTGGCAATCGCTTGCAGCTCATCAATGGCGGTACGCACGGTGGCGGGAAGCGCGGCGGCGGCGGCGCTTGCTAACACAGAGGCATCGCCTTTCCATTCGGGTAGTGCGCGCAGTAGTGCGGCCGCTGCGGCGTCGCTCACTTGCGTGTTGATAAAGGCGTGCAATTCGGGAATGGCTTTGCGCTGCAAGATATCAAACAGTGTTTGTTCTTGTTCGGGTGATAGGTCGGCCATCGCACTCAAGCTGCGAAAAATGCCGACATGACCGAGATCCAGTGTGACTTGGCGAATGCCAGCCGTTTTGGTCGTTTCCAGCATCAGCGAAATCACTTCGCAATCGGCTTCAATGCCGGAGACGCCGTACAACTCGCAGCCAATTTGAATGGGAGAACGCGAAGCCAGAGCCGTTTTGGGGCGTGCATGCAGGGTGCTGCCTGCATAGCAGAGGCGCGCTGCACCACTTTTGTTCAGTCCGTGCGCATCAATGCGTGCAGTCTGCGGGGTGATGTCGGCACGCACCCCCATCAAACGGCCAGAAATCTGATCGATCACTTTGCAAGTTTGCAGATCGAGGTCGTGATTGCCGCTGACCAATAGCGATTCGGTGAACTCCACCAATGGCGGCAGTACCAGTGCGTAACCCCAGCGGCTGTAAAGATCGAGCAGCAGGCGGCGCAGTTGTTCTGCGCGTGCTGCCTGTGGCGGCAGTAGCTCTTCAATGCCGTCCGGCAGTAACCAGCGATCAGCGATACTCATGTCAAACCTGCATAGCTATTCGTTTGGGTTGATGGGCTTATTTGACTGGGCAGAAGCCAGGCCGGTCGCAACCGGACGCAAAAAAACCGGGCGGCCCCGGTTGGCGAGTAATGATACACCATCAGTACTGAGGGATACATTTGGGGGTAACAGTAGGAGGAGGCAATGACAAAGCCCCATCAAGTCTGCAGCCACATTCATGGCATAGAAAATGCATCGTGGTACAGTGCTATTCAATCCATGAGTGGGAGTACATTTTGATGAAACCAAGCTACAAGATCACGTTTGCTGTGCTGTTGGTATGGGCTGGCTGGTTAGGGGGCGCTGCTACGGCGAGTGCTGAAGTGGTGGCAGTGGCGGTGGCGGCCAACTTTAGTGAACCGATGAAAACCTTGGCGCCGGCCTTTGAACAGAGCACAGGCCACACCGTGCAAGTATCCGCCGCTTCAACGGGCGCACTGTATGCGCAGATCAAAAATGGTGCGCCGTTTGACGTTTTGCTCAGTGCCGATACTGCAACACCGGAGCGGCTGGAGAAAGAACAGCTGGCAGTGACGGGCAGTCGCTTTACTTATGCTACGGGCAAGTTGGCGTTGTGGTCGGCAACAGCGGGTGTGGTGGATGAACTCGGCGATGTGTTGCACAAAGGGCAGTTCGCGCATCTGGCTATCGCCAATCCGGCTACAGCACCATACGGAGCCGCTGCTATGGAAGTGCTCAAGAAGAAGGATGTGTTGAGTGCGGTGCAGCCGAAACTGGTGCAGGGTGAAAACATCACGCAGACTTTTCAATTTGTCAGTACCGGCAATGCAGAATTGGGTTTTGTGGCGCTGTCGCAGGTTTTTTTCGAGGGAAAAATTAAAGCGGGCTCTGCATGGGTGGTGCCAGCGGCGCTGTATACACCCTTGCGCCAAGATGCGGTGTTGTTGAATCGAGGCAAGGATAAATCGGCTGCTCAGGCATTGTTGGTGTTTCTGAAATCCGATGCGGCTAAAAAAATCATGCGCAGCTACGGCTATGAGTAACAAAAAACTGCGTTTAATCAGACGAAAAGCATGAATACAGCAGATTGGTTGGCAATTGGTCTGACGTTGAAACTGGCCACTGTAGTGACGTTGTTGCTGTTGCTGCTGGGTACACCTCTGGCG
>CAZZNL010000019.1:0-13910 GCA_964655625.1 uncultured Pseudomonadales bacterium | reverse complement strand
TGGTAATGCCGGTGCGGGCGGATCTCGAGGTGCGGGCGGCGCAGGTGGTGCGAGTAGTAATGCGACCCCAACGCGCAGATGAAGTGCAGCTGCTGGACCACCTTGCCAGTGCGGTGGTGGTATTGGATCAGCAGCTCAGTGTGCAGTATCTCAATCAAGCCGCAGAAGGCCTGCTGGATACCAGTCATCAGCAGGCGGCGGGACAAAACTTTTTTGTCTTGGTGCGTGAAGCACAAGAGCTCAAAACTGCTTTTTATCAGGCGTTGCAAACGGGTGTGCCGTTTACGCAGCGGCAGTTGGCGCTGGTGCTGAATACAGTGCAGACACCGTTGATCGTGGATGTCAGTGCTACGCCTTTACCGGAGCAGCGGCTTTTGCTGGAGATACAAGCAGTAGAGCGCTTATTGCGGATCAGCCGTGAAGAGGCTTTGGTATCTTCACAGCAAACCAGTCGTCACATGGTGCGCGGCATGGCGCACGAAATTAAAAATCCATTAGGTGGGATTCGCGGTGCGGCACAGTTATTGGCCAGAGAGTTGCTCGATGAAGGTTTGACGGAATATACGCGCATCATCATCGAAGAAGCCGATCGCTTGCGTGATTTGGTTGACCGCATGCTGGGCTCACACGAGCCGCCTGCATTGTCGGCCACCAATATCCATGAGGTATTAGAGCGCGTACTGAGCTTGATGGTGATGGAGTGTGAAAAACGCGTCGCTTTTGTTCGTGATTACGATCCGAGTATTCCCGACATTCAGGGCGATCGCGATCAGTTATTGCAAGCGTTACTCAATATTGTGCGCAACGCAGTACAGGCATTACTTGAAAGTGGCACAGAAAATGCTTGTATTTCATTGCGCACGCGTGTGCAAAGGCATTTCACGATCGGTAAACATCAGTTTCGCTTGGTCTGTCGTGTGGATGTGATTGATAACGGCCCTGGTGTACCCACAGATATACAGGAAACGATCTTTCTGCCCATGATTTCTGGTCGCGCTGATGGCACCGGTTTGGGACTTGCTATTGCACAGTCAATTTTGGCGCAGCATCGAGGGTTGATCGAGTGTGATAGCACACCGGGCAATACTCGGTTTTCCATCTATATTCCGCTGGATACATAAAATGAGTGCTGCCACTGGTGAAGTTTGGGTTGTCGATGACGACCGTTCGATACGTTGGGTCATTGAAAAAGCGTTGGAGCGCGCAGGCATGGCTAGTCGCAGCTTTGATAGTGGCGATGCGATGCAGAAGGAATTGGTAAAGCGGCAGCCCAGTGTATTGATCAGTGATATTCGTATGCCTGGCATTGATGGGCTCACGCTACTGAGTAAGTTGCAACAGGAATATCCAGCACTGCCCGTTATCATCATGACGGCGCATTCGGATCTGGATAGTGCAGTGGCCTCTTATCAGGGAGGCGCATTTGAGTATTTGCCCAAGCCGTTTGATGTGGATGAAGTCGTTGAAGTGGTGCGTCGAGCTTTGGCGCAGGCACAAGTGCAGCCAGAGATGGAGGGTGTTGACGAGCCGACGCTGATCGACGCTGAAATTATCGGTGAAGCGCCTGCCATGCAGGATGTTTTTCGCGCCGTGGGTCGGTTGTCGCACTCAAATATCACGGTGTTGATTAACGGTGAATCCGGTACCGGTAAAGAATTGGTGGCGCAGGCACTGCATCGCCACAGCCCCAGAAAAAGCAAACCGTTTATCGCTTTGAATATTGCCGCTGTACCGGGTGAATTAATGGACTCGGAATTGTTCGGGCATGAAAAAGGCGCATTCACTGGTGCTGTGAATCAGCGGCAGGGGCGTTTTGAACAGGCCAATGGCGGCACGTTGTTTTTGGATGAAATTGGCGATATGCCGCATGAAACACAGACGCGTTTGTTGCGCGTGTTGGCGGATGGCACTTTCTATCGCGTAGGTGGGCATACGCCGATCAAAGTGGATGTGCGTATTATCGCGGCCACACACCAGAATCTGGAGAAATTGGTTCAGGAAAATCGCTTTCGTGAGGACTTGTTTCATCGCTTGAATGTGATTCGCATTCATTTGCCGCGCTTGGCAGAGCGGCGTGAAGATATTCCCGCGTTGGCAAAATTCTTTTTGAAGAAAGTGGCCAAAGAGTTGGCTATCGAGGCAAAAAATTTATTGCCTGATGCAGAAAGTTTCTTGAGTGCCTTGGACTGGCCCGGCAATGTTCGACAGTTGGAAAATGTGTGCCGCTGGTTGACGGTGATGGCGCCGGGGCGTGATATACATGTGGCGGACTTGCCTCCCGATCTTTGTCAGCAGCAAATGGATGCTTCTGGGGAGGCTCTCGTGCAGTGGGAGTCAGCGCTGCGTTTATGGGCGGAAAAGGAGTTGTCAGGTGGGCGCGAAAGCTTGCTGGATAGTGCGTTGCCAATGTTCGAGCGTACTTTGATTGAGGTGGCACTTAAACAAACCGGTGGAGGTCGTCGGGATGCTGCGGTGTTGCTAGGCTGGGGGCGCAATACCTTGACCAGAAAGTTGAAGGAACTGGCAATCGCGGTTGAGTCTCACGATGATTAGTGTGGCTGAGATGCAGGCACTATTAACGCAAACCCAAGCGCCGCTTAAAAATCAGTGTCAACATGCGGGTGCCGGTTTTAAGGATAGCCAGTTTGCTGCCGGAGTGTTTGGAAATATCACCAATGCGTGGACGATAGGTGACGGGAATTTCAATAATTTTCCGTTCCGCTCGCAGTACTTCCACCATCATCTCCGGTGAAAACTCTGGGCCTACGCCAGATAAATTGTCGCGAATGCTCAAATAGGTATCTCGCCAGATTGCGCGATAGGTGCAGCCCAAATCAGTAAAGCGCGGTTCTTGGCGTATCCATAAACACTGCAACACTTTTGCGGCCAAGACATTGCCCCAGCGCAGAAACGCATCCATGTTCGCACCTTGCTCAATCATCTGTTTGGTGGTGCGAGTGCCGATCACCATGTCGGCATCGCGCATGTAAGCGAGAATTTTAGGTAGATCATCTGCTGTGAAAGAGGCGTCACCTTCCATCAACACTAAAATGTCACCTGTGGCGGCTTGCAATGCGCAGCGTAATGCTTCGCCGTAACCGGCCAGTGGTTTGGAAATAACAGTGGCACCTTTTTCGCGCGCGATATGTGCCGTGCCGTCCGGTGATTGATTGTCGGCCACAATGATTTCATCTACCTTGTCGGTAAAGTCGTCGATGACTTCGCCAATAGCAGCAGATTCATTGTAGGTGGGAATCAATAAGCTCACACGGTATTGCTCAAAGTGTAGCTTCCGGTACAGGTTCATGGCGCTGATATAGTCTTCCGCGTAATTGATATTGCGATAACTACCTTTCAGCATGGCGGCACGCACGGTGCCGTTCTGTTGTACCAAGTGTTGAATGACCTCGGTTAATTCAACGCGCCCAGTTTTTGGGGATGGCGGGGTTTCTTCAATGGCAGAAAAAATGTCTGGTGAAAAAATGTAAGTGCCACAACCCAGAAAATGTGTGTCAACGATTTCAGGTTTTTCGATCAGCGAAGTGATGCGTTCACCTTCCAGTGTCACGGCATAATTCTTGCGAATTAGCGTGGTGTCGCCTGTGGTTTTTATCCCGCAAATGGCATCAATCGGCTCGTTGACATAGCGCAGAAGCTGCTGGTGATTGCTGCCTAGGTACAGCTCGTCACCGAGAATGACGGGAAAGTTGCTGTGAAGTTTGTCGCGCAGTAACAGCAGGCCTCGCGCGAGACCGGCGTGGATGTCTGTGCACTCAACATACTCGATGGTCACGCCAAGCGAGGCATCTGCGTCCAGCGCTGCGCGAATCTGTTCGCCTTGGTGGCCAATGATAACGATGATTTTTTTGACACCGAGCTGGTCGCGCATAATGGCGATGTTGCGTAGCAGCAGAGGTTGTCCGCCGACATCAAGCAGCGTCTTCGGGGTGGTTTGGGTGTAGGGGTAAAGGCGCAAACCCGCTCCTGCTGCAGGAATTACACCAACGTCATACATCATTATTCTTTTACTCCTGTACGGCGCTGCCCTGAGCTGTGCTCGTATTGCAGCGGGATATCGTGAAGGGCATGGCTATTCTATGGCTTCACGGTACTGAAAGGGGGATAATGCGCGGCTTGTGCCGATGGTCTCGGCGATTCCACCGAAAACCCTTGTTCAGATATTGTTGGCCTGATGAAACAGCAACTGGCAGTTCTTATCCGTGCAGCGCTGGATCAGCTGCAATCCGAAGGTGTATTGCCACAGGGCACACTGCCCGACGTACAGATTGATAGCGCTCGCGACAGAGCGCACGGTGATTGGGCCAGCAATATTGCGATGGTGTTGGCCAAGCAGGCCGGTAAGTCCCCGCGCGAGTTGGCGGCGTTGATTCTCGCCGCAGTGCCCAGCAATACGCTGATTGCCAAAACAGACATTGCCGGCCCCGGCTTTATCAATATTTTTCTCGCCAGCGATGCCCAGGCAGCCGTGGTCGCTCGGGTGCTGTCTGAGCAGCAGCGTTTTGGCGGCAACGATGAAGGCGCTGGGCGCAAAGTGCAAGTGGAGTTTGTATCTGCCAATCCCACTGGGCCTTTGCATGTAGGGCATGGTCGTGGCGCTGCGATTGGTGATTGCTTGTGTCGTTTGTTGCATGCCACGGGCTGGGATGTCACCCGTGAGTTTTATTACAACGATGCCGGTGCACAAATCAGCAATCTGGCGCGCTCTGTGCAGGCGCGTGCACAGGGGCTCATGCCTGACGATCATGGCTGGCCTGAAGACGGTTATCGCGGTGATTACATCAATGATGTTGCGCAATCCTATCTCGCGGGCGACAAAATTGATGCTGATGATCAGCATGTCATCGGTGCAAAAAATGCTCATGATGTTGAAGCTATCCGTCACTTTGCTGTCGCGTATTTGCGGCGGGAACAGGATCTGGATTTGCAGGCGTTTGATGTGCGCTTTGACGTGTTTTATCTGGAGTCTTCGCTGTATACCGAGGGCAAGGTCGATGCCGCGGTCGAGCAATTGATTGCTAATGGTCATACTTACGAAAAGGACGGCGCACTCTGGTTAAAAACAACGGACTTTGGTGATGACAAAGATCGCGTGATGCGCAAAACCGAGGGTGGCTACACCTACTTTGTGCCGGATGTTGCCTATCATTTAAACAAGTGGCAGCGCGGTTTTACGCGGGTTATCAACGAGCAAGGTGCGGATCACCATTCGACCATCACGCGAGTACGGGCCGGATTGCAGGCGCTGCAGGTGGGAATTCCTGCGCAATGGCCTGATTATGTGTTGCACCAGATGGTCACGGTGATGAGAGGCGGTGAAGAGGTGAAAATCTCCAAGCGCGCTGGTTCCTATGTGACATTGCGGGATTTGATCGATTGGTGCGGTCGCGATGCCACGCGTTATTTTCTGGTGTCGCGCGCGGCCACTTCCCAGCTGGTGTTCGATGTTGATCTGGCTGTGGCCAAGAACAATGACAACCCGGTGTATTACATTCAGTATGCACACGCTCGCGTTTGCAGCGTATTGCGTCAGGCGCGAGAGAAGGCTTGGGATTGGCATGAGGCCACAGGCTTGGCGCATCTCAATATGTTGGTCACTGCACACGAAACCCAGTTGCTAAACCTTTTGGCGCGTTATCCGGATGTGGTAGCAGGCGCTGCCCGCGAATTGGCGCCGCATAATATCGCTCAGTACCTGCGTGAATTGGCGGCGGGGTTGCACACTTGGTACAACGCCGAGCAATTCTTGGTTGAAGATGTGGCATTGCGCAATGCGCGTCTGACATTGGCGGTGGCGACGCGACAGGTGTTGCATAATGGTCTTGCGTTACTGGGCGTCAGAGCGCCTGAATCGATGTAATGCACTTTGTCGATAGGAATGAGGAGTGAGTAGCGTCCCATGAGTCACGATTTCGCCAGAAGCCAGAGGCTCAAGAAGGAATCCGCTCAGCGTCAGCAGCAACAACCTGCGCGTAGAAAAAATAGCAGCAGCGTGCCTTCGTGGATGTGGGTTTTGGTCGGCACATTGCTCGCATTTTTGATCATGTTTTTGGTGTACCTGTCCGGTGTTAGGCCGCCGCTGCCGCCCATGGCTACCAATGAGTCAAGGCCTGCTGTCGCGCCAGTAACTGAGCCTTCGGCACCGCAGCAGCCTGCGCCACCTCAGCGTGTCAGTCCGGTGTTTGAGTTTTATAACAAGTTGCCAGCGGGTGGACCTCCTATTACAGATATTCAATCGGATGCCGTTGCTCCAGTGTCGGCAACCGGGCAAGTCGCGCCGGTGGCGCCAGCCAATGTGGATCCGGCAGCACCGATTGCGGATGTCACGCCTGCATCGACACCAGCGGTTTCAGAAACAGCAGCGGTGCCGTCGAATACAGTGGAAGCCCCTGTGCAGCCCAAGCCTATTTCTGTCACAACAACACCTGCTGTGCCTGCTGGCACTAGCAAACCGGCGGCAGTAGATGAGCCGCTGGATCCTATCGAGCAGTTGTTGGCACAAAAGGAAAAAGAGAAAAGTGCGGCCAAAACAACGACGACGCAGCCCAAGGCTGCTACAGGCAGTGCACGTTATCTACAGGCGGGTGTATTTCGCAATAAAGCGGAGGCCGATAAGTTGCGCAGCAAGATGGCGCGTTTGGGTGTCAGTACCTCGGTACAGACGGTCACCAATGCCAGTGGGGACAGCTTGCAGAAAGTGTTGGCTGGTCCATTTGCGTCGGCACAGGCCTTGGATGAAGCCAAGTCCACACTCGGTCGCAATGGCATCAGCACCATTGCCGTGAAATAACGCACGACGCTTAGAACAGCGCACGACTTTGAAACGGCGTACAGCCTTGAAACAACGTATTTCGCCCATAGATTGACAGCTCGATTATCAATTTTTGGTGGATATTGTGGAACAGTATCACGGCACCACTATTCTCTCGGTGCGTCGCCACGGTCATGTCGTGATCGGCGGCGATGGTCAGGTTTCACTCGGCAACACCGTGATGAAAGGCAATGCACGCAAAGTGCGTCGTTTGTATCACGATAAAGTGATTGCTGGCTTTGCCGGCGGCACTGCAGATGCGTTCACACTCTTCGAGCGTTTTGAAGCCAAACTGGAAAAATATCAAGGGCATTTGGTGCGCGCGGCGGTTGAACTGGCGAAAGACTGGCGTACCGATCGCGCTTTGCGTCGTTTAGAGGCGCTGCTGATTGTGGCTGATAAAACCAGCTCCTTGATCATCACGGGTAACGGCGATGTGATCGAGCAAGAAGATGATTTGCTGGCCATTGGCTCCGGTGGCTCATTTGCCCAAGCAGCGGCAACAGCACTGCTGCATAACACCGAGCTGTCTGCGCGTGAGATCGTCGAGAAAAGTCTCGCGATAGCCGCGGATATTTGTATTTACACCAACCACAATCGCACGATTGAAGAAATGGAGTGCTAACGTGTCCAATATGACACCTAGAGAAATAGTTAGTGAGCTTGATAAATATATCATCGGTCAACATGATGCCAAGCGCGCGGTCGCTATTGCGCTGCGTAATCGCTGGCGCAGGATGCAGTTGGATGAATCTTTGCGTGCAGAAATTACACCAAAAAATATTTTGATGATTGGGCCAACGGGTGTTGGCAAAACCGAGATTGCGCGGCGTTTGGCAAGAATTGCTGATGCACCCTTTATTAAGGTTGAGGCTACAAAGTTTACTGAGGTTGGTTACGTTGGTCGCGATGTGGAATCCATTGTGCGAGACTTGGTTGAGATATCGATCAAGTTATATCGCCAACGTGCCATGGAGTCTGTGCAGATGCGTGCGCAAGACGCTGCAGAAGAGCGTGTATTGGATGCGCTACTGCCTGCTGCGCGCGGCATTGACGCGCAGGAAAAAGAATCATCAACTCGACAGGTTTTTCGCAAAAAGTTGCGTGAAGGCGAGTTGGATGATAAGGAAATTGAAATAGAAGTGGCGGTAACTCCTGTGGGTGTCGAAATTATGGCGCCTCCCGGTATGGAAGAGATGACCAGCCAGCTACAAAATATGTTTTCTAGTATGTCGAATGATAGAAAACGCGTGCGCAAGCTGACTGTGCGTGCTGCTATGAAACAGCTTCAGGACGAAGAAGCGGCCGGTTTGATCAACGACGAAGAAATCAAAAATAAAGCCATTCATGCAGCAGAGCAGAATGGCATTGTGTTTATTGATGAGATTGATAAAGTCTGTCGTCGCGGTGAAACCAGTGGTGCTGATGTATCGCGTGAGGGCGTGCAGCGCGACCTGTTGCCGTTGATTGAAGGCTGCACGGTATCGACCAAATACGGCATGATCAAGACGGATCACATTTTGTTCGTTGCTTCTGGTGCCTTTCATTTGGCCAAGCCGTCGGATTTAATTCCGGAATTGCAGGGGCGCTTGCCTATTCGTGTGGAATTGGATGCGCTGACACCGGATGATTTTGAGCGTATTTTGCAGGAACCGGACGCGTCACTGACTGAGCAGTATCAGGCACTGTTGAAGACGGAAGGTTTATCGATTGCGTTCAATCAGGATGGTATTCGTCGTTTGGCAGAAATTGCTTGGCAGGTAAACGATCGCACGGAAAATATCGGCGCACGCCGCTTGCATACAGTCATGGAGCGCCTGCTGGAAAAAATTTCTTTCGCAGCAGGCGATATGGCAGCGGAGCAGCAGTCAGTCGTGATTGATGCTGCTTACGTCAACGAGCACTTGGGTGCTTTGTCGCAGGACGAAGATCTCAGTCGCTTTATTTTGTGATCTGCGCTTATTTTTTCTGCGCGGCAGCCATGGTGCTGTTGAAGTCCCAATAGGCGCGCAGGTTGGTGACTTTTCCTTCGCTGTTGACGTGGTAGATAAATACACCTTTGGCTTCAATTTTCATGTCACCCATGGTGTTGAGAATGGAGCCGACATTGGCGCAGGCGATATCGCTGACGGGGTACGATTCACGAATGGCAAAATCGACATTGCCCGGCGCGATGCACATGTCCCAGAACGCGCTGATGGCGGCTTTGCCGCGATGGCCATTGCCGGTTTGATCCAGTGGTGATTTGCCGACGGGATCTTCAATGCAGGCATCATCAGCAAAGTTGGCGACCCAAGCGTCTTTGTTTTTGGCGCGCACAGCATCTATAGAGCGTTGTGCTGCGGCTTGGGCGGCGTTGGTGATGTTGAAGTCGCTCATGTTTTTTATCCATCAGAAGAATGCAGGGGTGAACATGCTGCCGTGGCTGTGCGGAGATTGCAATGCTAGTGCGCAGTCTCCATCATGGCTGTTCTTGCGCTGATGCGAGTGTCAGGATTGGCTAATGACAGAAAATACTTCCGGCATGCAGAGCTGTATACGACATCCGGTTACTCATTATCGCGACGGTGAGGCCTCCTCTTTTGACGATGTATTGGCCGTAGAAGAGCCGTTGGAAATACGGGTGCGCTGGCGGCAACAGCATCAAGAGCAAGATGATGTATTGACACTCACGATGCGCACACCGGGGCACGATCTGGAATTGGCCGCCGGTCTGTTGTTCAGTGAAGGCATTGTGCGTCAACGCGAGCATATCAAGAGCATTGTCATGGGTGATAACGACAATGTTGTGCTGGTGGAGCTGGCGCCCGGCCATCAGTTAGACATGAAGCGTTATCAGCGCCATTTTTACAGCCATTCTGGTTGTGGTGTGTGCGGAAAAATGGCCATTGAATCTTTGCGCTTGTTGTATCAGCCGTCATTGATCGCTATGCAACCTGTTGTTCCTGTTGGGCAATTCCCTGTCATGTTGCGGGCTTTGCGCCAGGCACAATCGCTGTTTGCAGAAACAGGGGGTGTACATGCGGCGGCCTTGTTTTCTGTGTCGGGAGAGCTGTTGTTGTTGCGCGAAGATATTGGTCGCCACAACGCTGTGGATAAGTTATTGGGTGCGTACCTGTTGTCTGAGGGGGCGATACCTGATGACAGTGTTCTCTTTGTCAGTGGTCGTGCGGGCTTTGAGATTGTGCAGAAGGCCTTGGCGGCCAATATTGCCGTGCTGGCGGCGATTGGCGCGCCGTCCAGTTTGGCGGTGAATATGGCGCGCGATGCCGGTATGACGCTGATTGGTTTTGTGAAACCAGAGAAACAAACTTGTTACAGTGGCGAGCAGCGGATTGCAACAAGTTGATTGCAACAAGCTGGTTTCATAGTGAAAAATTAATGGTGCGGGTGATTGCTATGGTGTATTGCCTGTTAACAGGCGGCGCCACAAAGTTTTAGCGAGAGGCCAGCTGAATAAGGTGTTGATCGTCATTGCGCATTCGTAGCTGCATTTGCAATGCTCATTGACTATTTTTTCACGCAGGGCTTTTGCGGAATGCCCTGTGGCTATTTTGCGAAAATCATTTTCAGCTTGGTCGCCGATGATGTTGCCGACACTATCCGGCAATACTTCGCAGGCATTGACGCGGCCATCTTCCCAGATGGTGTAAATAAGATCACCTGCTGTGCAGGGAGTCACAAATTCATTG
Source organism: uncultured Pseudomonadales bacterium (assembly GCA_964655625.1). GTDB lineage: Bacteria > Pseudomonadota > Gammaproteobacteria > Pseudomonadales > UBA7239 > UBA7239. The sequence continues at coordinate 3,389 of CAZZNL010000019.1, read as the reverse complement.
AAACGCATGACGCGATAAATCAGTTCCTTTTGTAGCGTTTCCTTTGCGCGGACGATGGTGCCGCCGAGATAGCCAAAAGCCGTGAGTGTTTTATGTTGGATATGCCACTCATAGCGTTCTATAGCGGTTCGATAGGTGTCGAGCAATTCAGTTGAGACTGATATGGCAGGTGGTGAATCCTGTGTATCTCGAACCAGGTTAACGCTAATTTGGTTGGGTTGAAAAGTGTCGGTTAATTCGTCGATGAAATCCGGATACGTATGCGCATTGGCGTCATTGACTACGGTGATTATGCCCAGTGATAACCGCGGATAGACACGCTGCACTTCTTTCAATTTTTTCCATGTTTTTAATAAGTGATGCCACGAATCTTTGCCGCGTATGCTGTCGTGAATATCTTGGGGGCCATCGACGGAGAGCTGTATGGTGAGTGTGCCGTGCTGCATTTGTTGCAGCATGGCCAATGTGGCCAGGTAGGTTTTGTCGGTGTACCAGCCATTGGTGGGGATGCTGATCATAATGGGATGACAGTTGCGCATGATGATGCGATGAATGTCGGCAATATCGCTGCGCACAAAAGGCTCGCCTCCCGCTAAGGCATACCACAGCACCGAACCAATCTCACTGGTGGTTTTTTGCAGTTGCTGCAGAGATTGTTCGCCGGGATCTTTTAAATCCAGAGTGTTTTTATAGAAGCAGTGGCTGCAACGCAAATTGCAGCGAGAGGTGATGAAATGAATGATGCTGATCGGCATGCCATTACGCAAAAAAATTCGTTTGGCGACTTCCCATGCATTGGGAAAGAACGCTAAACAGTAGCGCAGTCTCTTGATGATGCCTGTTACTTTGGCCAGTGTGACGCCGATGCAAACAGCCGATCCAATGCTGGGCCATAACAATAAGCCGGTCAGTTTGTCGGTCCATTTTGCCGGTGTGAATGCTTCATGCGCTAAGACCAGCGGAGAAAATAGACTCAAGATTAGCCATGCACCGGCTGATGTGGGAGAAAGTGCAGATATCGCGACCAGAATGAGCAGTAGCATCGGCACAATGCTGGATGCGATCAAGCTGGCTTTGAAGCGGTTGCTGAGCTGATTCTCGACGCGCTTAAAAATAGCAGGGTTGTCATTCATGGTTTCCTGCGCCAGATAGGACTTGTAGCCGTGATCAAGCAGCAGGCTGCGCCAAGAAAATATTTTGATGTGGTCGGCAAGGAAATCGGGATAGACGTTGACATCAGCTCCGGCATTGATGGCGCGGATACAGATTTCCTTGTCTTCATGCATGCGCAAATGAGGATTGAAGTAGCCAATTTTTTTATAGATATCTTTGCGCAGCAGCAAGTGTGAAGATTGGCCGTAGCGGTAGTGGTGGCGTGAGAATTCTTTCTCAAAGCGGTGATGCTGGATATGTATCACAAAGCGGGAGATGCTGTTGTAGTCTGGGCAGTCCAGTGTGTATAGGCCAAAGGCCATGTCGCGCACGCCTGCAGCGATATGGCGACTCACAAAGTTACGAGCGTTGATGGTGAGTACGACATCGGCATCGACAAACAAAATATAGTCGCCCTGCGCTTGCTTCCAACCGGCATTGCGCGCAGCGCCAGGAAAGGCACGCTCTGCTAAATGGATTAGTCGTACACAGGGGTGACTGGGGAGAGGCGTAGGTGTGGGGCTGGAATCACATACCAGTATTTCTAGTGGCGATAATGGCAGCAGTGCAGCGATGACGCGTTCGGCCTGCCAAAACCCAAAAACGGGAATAACAATGGACAGACTGGCGCTAGAGGCAATGTTGGCGGAATGTCGTGCTTCAGACATGTGTGGAGAGGTGCTCAGATAGCAGACCTGTATTTAATCACGCGAGCGTGACAGCGTCACTTGTCCCCTATAATTGACGAAGGTTTGTTGAGAGATTCCCTATGTCCGTCAACGTCAGCAAGTTGTCCGGTCGCAAAGGCCTGGGTGACAATCTTTTCGAGCGCATCACCGGCTTGGCTGCCGAACAGCAAGTGCCAGATACTCAAGCCTTGGCGCGCGTCGCCAAGGATTATCTGGTAGGCACAGCCAATGTTGCCGGAGCACATTCGTTCTACGACTTCTTGTCAGGCGAGCATCTGGCCAAGCAGGCCTTTGTCTGCAATGGCTCTGCGTGCTTGTGTGCGGGTACACAGAATCGCGTGCGTGAGGTCTTGGAAAATAAGCTGGGTGCCGACGCGGTTGGGCATGTCACTTGTTTGGGGCGTTGCCATGAAAACAGCAGCTTTCAACTGCGCGGACAAAACTATTCTGGTGCTGCCATTGAGCATCTGGATGAAATCAGTCGCAATGCTAACGCTTATCAAGTGGACCGCTACACGGTAGCAGCAACAGATGCGGCTTTGCTGACGGCACCATGGACTGTGGATGATTTTCGTGCGGCTTTGCAGGCTGCACTGCAGCAGGGTGGTGATGTGTTGCTGGAGCACGTCAAGGTATCTCGTTTGCGCGGGCGCGGCGGTGCAGGGTTTCCCACGGGCATGAAGTGGGAGTCATGTCGCAATGTCATCAGCGAGCAAAAATTTATTGTCTGCAATGCCGATGAAGGCGATCCGGGTGCCTACTCAGACCGCTACTTGTTAGAGCAACAAGCGTTGCGTGTTCTGTTCGGCATGTTGATCGCAGGTTACATTGCTGGCGCGCGCGAAGGTGTGTTGTATATCCGTGCGGAATACCCAGAATCTATTACGACCGTGCAAGAAACGATTGTGGCACTGGAACAACAACAGTTGTTGGGTGACAACATTATGGGCGGCGAGTTCTCGTTTGCGTGCAAAGTGATTAAAGGTGCTGGAGCGTATATTTGTGGCGAAGAAACCGCGTTGATCGCTTCCATTGAGGGGCGGCGACCGGAAGTGGATATTCGCCCTCCGTTCCCTACGGTTGAAGGCCTGTATCGCAAACCCACTATCCTCAATAACGTAGAAACATTTGCCGCAGTGCCGGCAATATTGGCCATGGGTGGAAGTGCCTACAGCGCCATTGGCAGTGAGCAATCATCGGGGACAAAGCTGCTGTGCCTGGATGGTTTGTTTCAGAAGCCAGGCTTGTACGAAGTGCCGATGGGTTTTCCACTGCGACGCGTTATTGATGAATTGGGTGGCGGTTTTCGCGTGCCGGTAAAAGCGCTGCACATCGGTGGCCCTTTAGGCGGATTGGTGCCGATATCCAAGATTGATGTCTTGCGTGTGGATTTTGAAACATTTGCCCAGCAGGGTTTTTTATTGGGGCATGGCAGTATTGTGTGCGTGCCAGAAAATTTTCCCATCATTGCCTATATGGAGCATTTGTTTGCCTTCACGGCAGCGGAGTCTTGCGGTAAATGTTTTCCCTGTCGTTTGGGTTCAACGC
>CAZZNL010000018.1:0-13991 GCA_964655625.1 uncultured Pseudomonadales bacterium | reverse complement strand
CTTTTTAACTGCATACAACTCTTCTGGCGGCACGCGATTAGAAAAGCAGTAAGCCTGGTCTTTGTTCAAGCGCTTTTCAACCAATGCCTGATGCAACTCTCGCCCCATGGGTTGCACTTCCAAAATACAATTGATTTTGTTTTCACCGATATTGCGAATATAGAGGTAGTCCTGACTGCGCGCCGCCTGTTTATTGATCAGAAAACCGTGATTATGCTGTTCCGCAAAAACCATTTCTCGATGCGAGCTTTCAGGTTGTTTCAGCAAGCGCGAAAACTCTTGGCCCTGCATAGTGTTGACATCAGCCACTCCCGCCAATTTCAAAACAGTTGGCATCAAATCCAGCACGCTAACCAATGCTTCAACCTTGGCACCGGCAGTAATGCCAGGACCGCGCACCAGCAAGGGCGTTTTTATTCCGGCATCGTACAACGTGGTTTTAGCGCGCGGCATAGACGCGCCGTTGTCAGACAAAAAGATAATGTAAGTATTCTCAAACACACCTTCTGCTTTCAGTGCGGCAACCACTTTACCGACATACGCATCCAAACGACTGATTTCCGTGTAGTACTGCGCAATATTCTGGCGCGCACCGGGACCGTCAAAATAAATAGGCAGGATTACTGCATCTTTAGGCTGATAAGGCCCATCTTGCGTCAGCTCGCTGTATGGCACATGCGGATCGCGACTGGCAAACCAAAAGAAAAACGGCTTGTCTTTCGGCCGCTGAGCCAAGGCCGCTACCCAACCCTCAGCGCCACTGTCACCGGGCGGATCATCCACCCAGTCAAACTGCGCACGCACATTGTCACCGAGATGCCACTTACCAAGGGCAGCCGTGTAATAACCGGCATCGCGCAAATAGCTGCTCACCAACTTGCGCTCTGCAGGCACAGCATCATGTAAATTGGGCGCACCAGTGTTGTGTGGGTAAAGCCCTGTAAGAATACTGGCGCGACTGGCCGAGCATGATGAGGTGGTTAAAAAAGCATTATTAAACTGCAAACCTTGTTGCGCTATCTGATCAATATTGGGCGTTTTAACCACTGGGTGACCGAACGTACCGAGATCCAGAGCACCGAGATCATCTGCAATAATGACGACAAAATTGGGCGCTTTATTCGACGCACCATCAGCAAAAAGCACCCCTGATAACAGCAACAGGAAACAGGCCCACAGCCATCTCATGCCATCAGGCCTCATTGGCACCTTCCTTGCTATGCCGTTGCAGTATCGCACCGCCAGCAGGCACTGCACCGACATCTTTTACTAAATCAGGAAGAAAGTTTTCACCGAAAGTATCTTTGTACCATTTGCTATAGCCATTAAATGCTGCTCGTAAATTATGATTTTTAGGATAAGCACTTTTTCTTAAACATATTTGGCACATGGCCCCGTGATAGTTTCCCTGCACCGCCTGCTCACGCATTTTCTGGTACACCGCTCCTTGCCAAATATCTTCCGCTGTTTCCGTATTGAGATGCCCGATCCAGTCTTTCGATCCAGTAAAACAACAAGTTCTGACCCTGCCATCAAATGAAGCATGCATGGTCTTGAACGGCTCCAGACAAGGCACGCCCTTGAATGCAAAAAAACTATCATCATCCACGGAAAACTGTCTGCGCTCTCTGGAAGTTCTATCCTTAGCAAGATTGTCTTTTTTCTCTTGTCTTTTTTCTGCCGACAAAGCCACCGCTTTCATTTCAGAAACCGGAATACGCTCAGCCAACACTCGCTCAAACAGCGCTTCGCGTTCAGCATCTGGCATGGCATCAAATGCACGCGTGTAATTGAGCGCATGCTTCTGCGTGGCTTCATAGGGAGCACTAGCCAAATGAACTCCCAGCTCCTGCGCCACCTGTTTGGCCTGTTGCAGGACTTTTTCCTCTCTGTCCGGGTGCATATGCGATTCATGGTGCTTTAATTCACTGATCGTCTTTTCAAACACCCTCAGCGGCTTAACATGAATCACGTTGGCACCAGCCTCACCCATCAAGCGCACGAAATCAGGTAGAGAATCAATGTGGTGCCTGAACGCAATACTGTTTATTTCTATACGAGGATACTGGCTATTGGCTCGCTCTTTGGCTTTAGCCAAACGCCGAATGCCGCCCAACACCCGCTCGAAATCACCGCCAATATAAATATTCTCGTATTCTTCGGCAGTAACACCGGAAAAACTGACCGAAATACGATGCACATGACCTTGTACCAAAAACTGGCACAGTTCGTCATCCAAGTGCATGCCATTGGTAAAAAAATCAATCAATGCTTCATAGCGCGACAGGTACAGCAGCAATTCCTTGTATTGCGGATGAATCGTCGGCTCGCCGTAGCCACTGGCATGAATAATCAGCGCGTGCTTTAACACTTCCTCCAAGGGCTCAGTGGCGGTGTCATAGGCGATCACGCCACGGTCTTCACGCTTGAGTGCAAAGAAACGATCTTTATTCAGCGCAGAAAAAGTCGGGCACATCGCGCACTGTAAATCGCAGATATTACTGACCTCTAAAAACACTTCCAAAGGCCAACGCGGAAACTCCTCGCCTTGTGCAAACCGCAGGAACGATTCAACCGCCTCTCGTTTCTCTGCTGTAAATTGCGCGGGGGCGACCGTCATCCAAGAACTTCCGCAAGAATTTTTTCATGGCTCTCCCCCGCAAGACGCGGGCCATAGCGACTCACCACCTCTGCTGCTGCACGGCTTGCCAAACGACCGGCCTCTACCCAGGAATAACCGTGGGTGATGGCATACAAAAATGCACCGGCGAACATATCACCCGCACCATTGGTATCCACTGCTTTTACCGCGTGCGGAGCAATAGTGTGCATCGTGCTACCGTCAAAAATCAGTGCGCCGCGAGCGCCACAAGTAATGGCAAATGTTTTGGCATAGGCTTTCAATTTTTCTGCAGCCGCCTCTGTCGAATGGGTGGCAGTAAAACCGCGCGCCTCCTCTTCGTTACAGAACAACAAATCGACACCTGCACCGATCATTTCACGCAGGCCATCGCCAAAAAACTCCACCATGCCAGGATCAGACAAAGAGATAGCCGTTTTGACACCGTGACTTTCTGCGACCTCACGCAAGCGTATGGCCGCTGCGCGCCCTGTTGGCGATGTCACCAGATACCCTTCGATGTACGCATATTGCGCCTGTGCAATGGCTTCCGCATGCAAGGCTTGCACACACAGTGTTTCACTAATGCCGAGATGCGTGAGCATGGTGCGCTCCGCGTCAGGGGTGATCAACACCAAGCATTTGCCCGTATCACCAATTGCAGAGGGTTGAATGCCATTGCAATCCACGCCGGCGGCCTGCATGTCATGCAGATAAAAATGCCCGTTCTCATCATTGGCAACTTTGCAGGAATAAAAAGCATTGGCACCGAAATAGCTGGCGGCGATCACTGAATTGGCTGCACTGCCACCACTGGCGCGCCGCGCGTGTACCAAATGACCGCTGAGATAATCCATCACTGCCTGCTGGCGCTCAGCATCCACCAGGGTCATGTGACCTTTGGTGATGCCCAGCTGTGCTAAATCCTGATCGGTGACTTCAATTTCCGTATCTACTAGAGCAGCACCGATACCGTAAATGTGATAACGCATTGTTTTCTCAATCTCTCATGGCAAAGTTGTCGGATAACCGCAGCATTATCCCTTACAAAAGCCTTGCCTGTAATAGCTGCCTGCGTACACTGAGCCGATGCCAAAACGCCGCCGTTCTCCCGCCCCCCGATCCCGCACCGCACCGCACCGCCAACGCCGCCGTTGGTGGGTATCGTTGCTGATCTTTGCTGCCAAGTGCGCTGCCGTCATCATCCCGCTGATTCTGCTGGCATCGATCTATGTCGATTCGGTGGTGCGCAGCAAGTTTGACGGCCGCAAGTGGTCTATTCCCGCCAAGGTCTACGCCAAACCCTTGGAGCTCTACCCCGGCCTGCCTTTCTCAGCTTCCGGTATGGGCGATGCCCTGACGGTGCTCGGTTATCGCGCCGCCAATAATGCCGCCAGCCCCGGACAGTACCACCTGAGTGGCAACACGATGGAACTGCACACCCGTGGCTTTGCCTTTGCCGATCAACCTGAAACCGCACGCTGGGTGAAGATCAACTTCAATAGCGGCGGCATCGCGCAAATGACTGACAACAATGGCCGTGAACTGCCCTTGCTGCGTCTGGAACCTCTCATGATCGGCAGCCTGTATGCCGGCAAACATGAAGACAGGTTGCTGATCAAACTGGAAGACATGCCGCCGGTCATGCTCGCCGGACTGGTAGCCACTGAAGATCGATACTTCATGGATCACCATGGCATCTCCCTGCGCGGGGTAGCACGCGCCATGTGGATCAATGTCACCGCCGGTGAGCTGGTACAAGGTGGCAGCACCATCACCCAACAGCTGATCAAAAACTTTTATCTCAGCTCTGAACGCACCTTGACGCGCAAAATTCTTGAGGTGTGGATGGCGGTTCTGCTGGAGCAGCACTACAGCAAGCGCGAAATTCTGGAAACCTATCTCAACGAAGTGTATCTCGGCCAGGAAGGCGGGCGCGCGATTCACGGCTTTGGCCTGGCCAGTCAGCAGTTGTTCCGCCAACCCCTCTCCGAACTGAAACTGCATCAAATGGCGTTATTGATCGGGATGGTCAAAGGCCCCTCCTACTATGACCCTTGGCGCAAACCGGAGCGCGCGACAGAAAGACGGCGCGTAGTGCTGGCTACCATGTTGGATCAAGGCGTGATCAGCAAGGCCGAGTACGATTGGGCTAACGCTCAACCTCTCGGTGTAGGTGAAGGCAGTAAGGCCAGGATCGGCGTCTACCCTGCGTTTCTGGAGCTGGTGCGCCGCCATTTGAATGCTGAGTACAAGGATGAGGATTTACTCAGCGAAGGCTTGCAAATTTTCACCACTATCGACCCGCAAGTGCAGTACCTTGCTGAGCAAGCCGTACAAAATGGCGTGGCCAAGCTCGGCAAAGCCCACAAATCGCTGGCCGGCAATCAACTGCAAGGTGCAGCCGTGGTCACCAATCCAGCCAATGGCGAGATTCTGGCGCTGGTCGGCGATCGCAATCCCAAATATCACGGGTCTAATCGCGCTATTGATGCCAACCGCCCTGTCGGATCCCTGTTGAAGCCCTTTATTTTCCTCGCCGCCTTGGAGAGCGGCCAGTATTCATTGGCCACCCATGTCGATGATGCGCCTGTGCGCTTTCGCAATGCCAATGGCACGTTGTGGCAGCCCCAGAACTACGATCGCAAATACCACGGCAATGTGTCCCTCGTGGAAGCACTGGCGCATTCCTACAACCAAGTGACGGCGCGCGTCGGCCTGCAAGTGGGTGTTCCCCGCCTGATCGACATCATTCGTCGCGCCGGTGTCAAAGCCAAACTGGATCCTGTTCCCTCGCTGTTACTGGGCGCGGGCGGTATGTCGCCTCTGGAAGTGGCCAGTTTGTATCAGATGCTCGCTGCCGACGGTTTCACCCTGCCGCCGCGCACCATTCGCGATGTCTACACCGCCGACGGCAAACCCCTGAAGCGCTATGGTCTGAAAATGGAACAGACCTCAGACCCCGCTTATGTGCAAGAAATGGTTTGGGCCATGCAAGCCGTACTGCGCGAAGGCACTGCACAAGCGGCCTATTCGCGCTTCCCGTTTGGTATCAATCTGGCCGGTAAAACCGGCACTACCGACGAACAACGCGACAGCTGGTTCGCCGGTTTTTCCGCCAACTACAACACCGTAGTCTGGGTAGGACGCGACGACAACGGCAGAATGCCGCTGACCGGCGCAACAGGAGCACTACCCATCTGGACCAACCTGATGGCAGCACTGCCCAACCAGACACTGCCCGCACCCTCACACAGCAATATCCAATGGCTGTGGATAGACCAAGCCAGCGGCAATCGCACGGATGAAGGCTGCAACGGTGCCAAGCGCATGCCGATTGATCGCCGCTCACCGCAGCCTGCGTATGTTTCCTGTGGCGGCCGCGCACCGGTAAACTGGGTCAACCAGATGTTTGGACAATAAGGCAATGATCTCTGCATTCACCCCTGTACAGCGCGCACCTCTCTTTCTTGCCACCCTGTTGAGTGTGCTGCTCTTAAATGGCTGCGCCACGAGCAGCCCAACACGCGGGCCTGTACCCATTGAGGACATCCACCCATCCACACAGCCCACTGCGAGCACGCATAGCGCTGCAACCGCCACTGCACCATCGACGTATACCCATCAAACCAGCGAACCGGCCATACCCGCTGTGCGCCCCGATGAGCCCTCGCCTCATTTGCGCAACCCCGCTGTCGCCAGTTTGCTCAACAGCGCAGCCCAAGCGCGCGCAGCACAAGACTACGCAAAAGCCCAAGCCCTGGCTGAACGCGCACAGGCCATGGCACCGCAAGAAGCGCGCACTTATCTGGAGCTATCTCGCATTTACGCACAGCGCGGTGACGCTGTGCAGGCACAACAAATGGCGCGTCGAGGACTGTCGGTAGTGCATGACGATCCCGCTACCGAATTTGATCTTCAACAACTGAGTGCGCCTTAAACAGCGCTTGCCTCCTACTGTGAGCCACGCACGCAACCGCTTTCTAGTGCGCCGTCCTCTGCTGCGCATACTGGCTTACAGTGTGCTCGGATTTTTCGGCACCACCTTTGCCCTGACCGTACTGTTTCGTTTTGTACCGCCAGTCACCAGCGGCCTGATGATTGAGCGCCGTATCACCTCTTGGTTTACCGAAGGAGACTATCAACGGCACTACCAATGGGTGCCACTGGAAAAAATCTCCCCCACTATGGCCGTTGCTGTTGTTGCCGCAGAAGACCAGCTATTTGCCGAGCACGCCGGCTTTGATTGGAAAGCCATTGAAAAAGCGGCCATCTACAATCAAAAACACAAAAAAACACGCGGTGCTTCTACCATTTCGCAACAAACCGCAAAGAATCTTTTTCTCTGGAGTGGACGCAACTGGATTCGCAAAGGGCTGGAAGTGTATTTCACTCTGTTGATCGAATGGCTGTGGCCCAAAGAACGCATTCTGGAGGTTTACCTGAATATTGTGGAATTGGGTGATGGCGTCTACGGCGTTGAAGCGGCTTCGCAAACATTTTTCAAAAAACCGGCAGTGCGACTATCGTCATCCGAAGCGGCGCTGCTCGCGGCAGTGTTACCCAACCCACGCGTTTATCAAGCAGAAAAACCCAGCGGCTATGTGCGCGGCCGCCAACAGTGGATACTGCGCAATATGCAACGCTTAGGCGGCAAACAGTACCTGGATGCCCTGGAAAAATCATGAACCACGCTGACTTGCTCACAGAAATTGAACGTCTTTCTGCACTGAATCGCACAGAGCGCAATGTGGCGCACGAGCAAGCATTAATTGATTTGCGCGTACAGGCATTTCGGCACACAGACTGGCCCGCTCCATCCAAACCATGGCCGCCCACTACCAGCAGCTTGGCCGGCAACAGCAAGGTACAGTGGCATGAAGGCTTGCCGGAAATTCCTGTCACCCTGTTGAACGCAGACATTCTCGCGAACAGCGTCTTACAACACGGCGCCTTATTAGTGCGCAACCTGGTACCAAGCGATCAGATAGAAACACTGCGCCACGATATTGATCAGGCCGTAGACACGCGCAACCGGCGCGTTGCCGGTGAAAACATCGCAAAAGACGATCCCTATTATTCACCGTCTGCCTCTCTCAATGCACAGTACAAGCTGGGCGTTGGCAGAAAATTTATTGCCGATACCGGTGGCGTGTGGGCAGCTGATTCACCGCGCGGTTTGTTTGATGTATTCGAGCTGTATCGCAGCCTGGATCTGAAAAATATTCTGGCCGCTTATTTTGGTGAAGCACCCTGTGTTTCGGTAAAAAAATGGGTATTGCGACGCGTAGACCCCATTGCAGGCGAAGCTGACTGGCATCAAGACGGCGCATTCATGGGAAAAGATGTTCGCAGCATGAACCTGTGGATTGCACTCAGCGAGTGTGGTGGCGACTCCATTAATCCCGGTATTGATGTGGTACCGCACCATTTTGATCACATCGTGCAGACAGGCACGGATGGCGCGCGTTTTGACTGGACGGTTGGCCCTGCTTACGTAGAAAAACATTTTGCTGACACACCCTGGGTGCGCCCGCGTTTTAAAGCCGGTGATGCCTTATTTTTTGATCACATGAATTTACATCGCACGTCGTGGTCACCCAGTATCACTGGCCGACGTTACGCCATCGAATGCTGGTTTTTTGCCGCCAGTGCGCGCGCAGAAAACCAGATTCCGATGGTGTTTTAAAGCGCTAATCAGAATTGCAATTGCGCTCGTCCTAACAAGACGCGCTCGCTCTGGCGATCTTCCGGGTTGAGCGATGAACCACCACCACCCCATTTGAAGTCCGTGTCTTCATAATCCAGCGAGAAGCGCAAATTGCTATTGGGATACCAGTTCACACCCACACCCCAATTACTGGCTTGCTGTGCTGAGCGCGTGGCTTGCGCAAACGAATCCGTGCCACCCAACATGCCTGTGCTGTCATAAAAACTGTCTTTATCGACCGTCAATTCTCCAGCGCGCGCCACCACTTCCCACGCGCCCCAACCGCCATTGGCCGGATCAAAGTTGCGCTGCGGTTTTACTCCTTTGTAGGACGCTTTTTCGCCCGTCAGCAAATACGAAGCCGTCAAACTCCAACCCTCATTATTGAGCTGCTCGGTGCGATTCTGGTTCAGTGCTGCACCATAAACGCGTTTGACATCTTGTTTCTCTGCCACGTATTCGCCCGTCAAGCCAAAGCCGCCGTTATAGTAAGAAAACTGCGGCACGATGCGGTCACGCGTGCCATCGGCCAGCACGGTATTGTTAGCACCGCTATCAGAGCGGAAACCAAAGAAGTTTTCCTGGCCTGAAGTGCGATAACTGCTCAGCAAGGTATTGCCGGTAGCGCCAGCAGCATCCCCCTTGCTCACCCCCACACCAAAGCCCAAGCCTTGAAAAAAGCCTGGCGTATTGGTGAAAGGCTGGGCAAAAATTCGTCCCACCAGCTCTTTATCCGTATTAGGATCAACGTCACCGGTCGCGCCATCATTCGCGCCATTGAAATATCCCAGTGAGTAATTGAGCGTTTTGTTGAACACGTCACCGCTCAACTGCATGCCGATATCGCGGCTGGGCAAAAAGTTACTGGACAAGCCCAACTCCATAAACTTGGTATCGCCCGAGCCCTGCAAACGCTCAAGACTCAGACCGGGCGTAAACTTACCTACACGCACCTTGGCCCAAGAGGCGTAATTGGCATCGATATAGGCATCTACCAAGGTGCTGCTGTTGGAGCCAAAGTCTGGCGTGATACGACCGCTATACGTATCACCCAACTTCACATCAATGGTGGGTCGCGCACGGCGAATCAAGAAGTTGTCCGTCGCTGTACGCGTGGCGGTATCTGCGTCACGAATTTGTGTGGCGCTGTCTCCGGTATACGCATGTAACCCTTTAATACCGGAATCAAATACACGTGCATCGGCCTGCACCAAGCCTTTCAATTTGACTTCATATTTTCCATCCGCCGACTTCATCCCAAAGCCATTTTCACCTGCTACCACCACAGGGGCTTTTCTTTTTTGCTCGGCAATATCGTTATCGGTAATTTTCTGTCTCGCCTCCAACACAGCAACTTTCTGTCGCAGTTCTGCCACTTCACTGTTGTTTTCAGCAACAGGTGCTGCTTTTTTCTGTGCATCCACCTGCTTTTGCAGCTCCTCGACTTTTTGCGTCAATATTTGCAGTTGTTTTAATACCTCTGGCGGAATGTCCCCGCTGGCGGCCATCCCGTTGCTTGACCAAACAGCCAGCACCAACCCCAGTGCTGATGCACCCAACAATGGATAGCGACTTACTTTTTTCATCATTGATAGATCTCCAAACGCTGAAAGAAAAAATCCGGAATGTAGCCAACTAAAACAAGGCAAATCCCACGCCAACTGCGTGATGATGAAAAAACTCTATCCGCCACGCTTTGACACAAGAAAGATTACGTGCGCTTTGTTACAGCATAATGACAGCGACAACTATTTCACCAAGCGACTGACAGGAAAGCGCGCTATAAAAATACTGCCTTCACCCACCTCACTGTGAATATCCAGCTGCGCTTGGTGACGCACCAATGAATGTTTGACGATAGACAAGCCTAAACCTGTCCCTCCCACAGCGCGCGAACGCCCCTGATCGACCCGATAAAAACGCTCCGTCAGGCGAGGAAGATGTTTGGCCTCTATACCCAGCCCTGTATCCTGCACTGAAAACTCACCACCCTGTGACGTTGTGCACCAACGCAATGTGATAGTGCCGCCATCCGGCGTGTAACGCACTGCATTGCTCACCAAATTACCCAATGCGCTCAGCAACTCCGATTCAGAGCCGCGCAAGCCAATGGCTGATGATTCAGCCAAGCAAATGCGGTGTCTACCCGCAGACAGCGCCTCTGCGTCACGCCGCAAACGCTCCAGCAATGCACGCATATCGATCACCGTATTGTCAGGCGGCGGTGCAGACTCGATAGTCGATAGCGCCAACAAGTCATGCACAATGGACTGCATACGCGCTGACTGCTCCGCCATCATCGCCAAATAGCGTTGCTGCTCTTCTGCAGTCAGATCAAGGCTCTGCAGCGTTTCAACAAACCCAGACAGCACCGTCAATGGCGTGCGCAACTCATGGGATACATTGGCAATAAAATCACGCCTGGTCTTATCGAGACGATCAAACTGGGTGATATCTTTTACCTGCATTAAACGGCGATTACCCGCATAGGGAACAATATGTATGGCATACACACTGTTGCGAAAACGCTCGGGATGCAGAATCAGCGGTGCCGAAAAGTCACCACGCTGCAGATAGCTGACAAACTCAGGCTGGCGCACCAAATTGGGTAGAGGCTGCTGTTGATCACTGTGCATCTGCAGTCCCAACTGCATCTCCGCCGTTTTATTGCAGAACAAAACATGGTTATCTGCATCCAGCAATACCACACCATCCGTCAATGCCTGGTTTGCAGCAATCAACATTGCTATTTCATGTTCAGCCAACGCAATCTGCTGGCGTATTTTTTTTTCATGGCGATACAACCGGGAAAAAACTGCATCCCAGCGACCGCGTCCTTCAAGCCCAGTATCTACCTGGGGATTTAACGACCATTGCTCTAAACGTGAAAAATAGTAGGCATGAAAAAAATGCTGCAACAACAGCACGACCAGATAAAACAGCAATCCCACCCAAGCAGCCGCAAAATGCCCCACTACCACCGCCAAGATAGCCATAGGAAGCATCCACACAATCGGCTTGAAGCCAGCGATTAACGCGCGCATCAAATACTCCGAAAACGATAGCCTGCGCCGCGCACTGTCTCCACACGCTCATGCTGCCCAACCGGCTCTAGTGCTGCACGCAACCTGCGTATATGCACATCCACGGTTCGGTCTTCGATAAAAACATGATCTCCCCACACTTCATTTAACAACTGCGTGCGTGTGTAAACCCGCTCCGGGTGCGTCATCAAAAAGACAGCAGACGAAATTCAGTAGGCCCCAACTCCACTACCTGATCAGCAACAGACACTCTCTGCGTTGCCGGATTCAACGACAACGCCCCTGACACAATCAACTCATCCGCCAGATGTGGTGCCCGACGCCGCAAAACGGCGCGCAACCTCGCTACCAACTCCTTGGGTGAAAAGGGTTTGGTCACATAATCGTCGGCACCAAGATCCAAACCCTGAATTTTGTCTTCTTCATGTACACGCGCTGTCAACATGATGATAGGTAAGTCGCGTGTACGCTCCTGTGCGCGCAGCTTCTTTGCCAACGCTACGCCAGACTGCCCTGGCAGCATCCAATCCAACAACAACAAATCCGGCAGTTCTGCACGAATTGCTGTTTCTGCATCCTCCGCACTGCCCACACAAAGCACTTGAAATCCTGCATGTTTCAGATTGATCGCCAACAGTTCCTGTATGGCTACTTCATCCTCTACCACCAGAATTGTTGTCATCAAGACAACTCCTCTTGCAGATGGCGAATATCGCGCCCCTCTACAATAAAGACCACTTGCTCCGCTACATTTTTCGCATGATCGCCGATGCGCTCCAATGCTCGCACAATAGTAATAATTTCTATCGACGCTGTAATGGTTCTTGGGTCTTCCATCATGTGAGTAATTAACTGACGCAAAATAGCGCGAAACTCGTTGTCGACATCGTTATCTGCCCGAATCACCGCGCGCGCCTGCGCAGTATCCAAACGCGCAAAGGCATCCAGCACTTGCCGCATCAAATTCGATGCCGCTTCAGCCAAATGCCTAACGCCAAACCCATACTGACTCGGCATATGGCCAGCTTCACAGATACGGCGTATGCCCTTTGCAATTTTCTTTGCCTCATCGCCTGAGCGCTCCAAATCGGTAACGATCTTGCTAACCCCCAGAACCAGACGCAAATCAGAAGCTGTCGGCTGGCGCTTGGCAATAACATGCGCACAATCATCATCGATGGCCTTCTCAAGATCATTGATTCTTTGATCAGATTCTACAATCCGTTGAATATCGGCACTGGCACCGGAGCTATACGCATCCATCGCCATAGCGATCTGCGTTTCCACCAACCCCCCCATCTGCAACACATGCGTGCGCAAGCGAGCGAGCTCTTCTTCAAACTGGCTGGATAAATGCTGTGATTCTTTCATCATCTCTACCCCATCCTTCCGGTAATGTAATCTTCGGTGCGACTGTCTTTCGGCTTGATAAAAATCTCATCCGTTTTACCAAACTCGATCATCTCGCCAAGATACATATACGCGGTGTAATCAGACACTCTGGCCGCCTGCTGCATATTGTGCGTGACAATCAAAATCGTGACACGATGTTTTAATTCATGCATCAATTCTTCAATAGCACCTGTGGCAATGGGATCCAATGCCGACGTTGGCTCATCAAACAGTAACAACTCTGGATCAGTAGCCAGCGCTCTTGCAATGCACAAACGCTGCTGCTGACCACCGGACAAGTTGGACGCCAAATCATGCAGACGCCCTTTAACTTCATTCCACAGTGCAGCCCCCTTCAAGGCATGCTCGACTTTATCATCCAGTGTGCGCTTATTCTTTTCGCCGCGCACACGCAAACCATAAGCCACATTTTCATAGATCGACTTGGGAAAAGGGTTCGGCTTTTGAAAAACCATGCCGATGCGCATACGCACTTCAATGGGATCTATCTCCGGCGACAACAAATCCACATCATCGGGATAAAAACGAATCTCGCCTTCATAGCGATTTCCCGCATACAAATCATGCATGCGGTTAAAACTGCGCAGATAGGTAGACTTGCCGCAGCCAGATGGCCCTATCAACGCCGTCACCTTGTTCTGATAAACCGGCATATTGATATTTTTCAATGCCTGATTTTCGCCATAAAAGAAATTCAGATTTTTTGCCTCTGCTTTCATCATCACTACAACCTTTACCACTTAATATTCTTACGCAACTTGTAACGCAGATAGATCGCTACTGCATTCATTGACAACACCATCACCATCAAGACCAAGCCTGCTGCTGCGGCATTGGTTTCAAACGCCGAATCAGGGCGCGAAGTCCAGTTAAAAATCTGTATCGGCATTACCGTAAACGGCGACATCAACCAATCAAACAAACCGGCATGCACGCCGGGCTCCACTTCAGAAAATGGCAGCGGCGGCAAAAACGCAATAAAGGTCAGTGCACCGATAGTGATGATCGGCGCGGTTTCACCAATGGCGCGTGCCAAACCAATAATGACGCCGGTGAGAATCCCCGGCGTTGCATAAGGAATAATGTGATGGCGGCAGGTCTGCCAACGCGTAGCACCCAGTGCCATCGACCCCTCTCGAATCACCGCAGGAATCGCGCGAATGGCCTCCCGCGTAGCAACGATCACAATCGGAAGAATCAACAG
>CAZZNL010000017.1:0-14430 GCA_964655625.1 uncultured Pseudomonadales bacterium | reverse complement strand
AGCCTCACGTCCACCGAAGCCGACAAACAGCGGCTCCAAAACCACGATGTCTTTTTCATGTGCATCGCATAAATCAGGTGTAGAAATCACAACATCACTCCTCACTCAAGAACAACACCAACAGAATTGCCTTCAAACACAGGCTGATGCTTTACCAGTTGCAAACCGCAACTCGCGGCAACGCCAGAGCCAATATCAAACGCAATGCCATGCCAAGGGCAAATCAACTGCCCATTCCAGATGCTGCCTTTCTCAAGCGATGCACCCGCATGAGGACAGGCATTGTCTACGATATAAATCTGGTCATCATGCTGAAAAAGCAGTAGATTTCGCCCTTCAACCGGCACAACCCGCCGATAGCCATTGTACAGTCGATGCAGTTTTTCCAAGGCAAAAAAGCGCATAAAGACAGACCCCATCGCTGAATTCACAGCAAAGAAACATGAAACCGCCACAATCGACAATCAAGCCCACTCTGCTCTCTATTCCCTATCTTACTGATAGCCTGGAGTATTTTCGAGTCATTGAGGCTGCGCTGCCGCAAGCATTGATTTTACAAAGCGATAACAGCGAGCATCCCGCCAACGATAACATCTATGGTCGGTTTGACATCCTGACTGCCGCTCCCGAGTACGGAATACAAACAGAAAACAACAATATTCAATGGATAGGCAAGACAAAGCCAGCGATGCCATCCATCAAAAGCCTAACCAGTTTCAATGTCTTACGCGTGCTGATTGATCACATCCAGCAAGAAGATTTTGACATCAGCGACTGTCAACAAACCGACCTCCCTTTTTACGGCGGCATCATTGGCTACTGCAGTTACGATCTGGCCAGAGAGGAGTATTTGCTACAAGCCAACCCTGATGCAGACATCAACATTCCGGACATGCAGTTCAATTTTTATAGCTGGGCCTGCGTACAAGACCACAAAAAAAAATGTGCATGGCTTGTCTTCCACCCGGCATGCGCTAATAGTACGAGACAGACACTATCAACACTAATCCAGCATACAATTACCAAACCATACACCGATAGGAACATAGAGGATTGTGTATCAAAAAGTAATAGCATTATTTTTGAAATGCAAAAAAACTCATACTTATCAAAGTTTGAAAGAATAAAAAACTACATAATCAATGGTGATTGCTACCAAATAAATTTTTCGCAGCGCTTCACCACAAAAACCAATAAAGATGCAGTAACGCTTTATCGCGATATGCGCAGGGCAACGCCATCCCCTATAAGCGCAATCATACCTATTCTCGGCAAAGAAGCGCACATTATCAGCCTCTCTCCGGAGCGTTTCCTTCAGATAGACAGCAATAAAACTGTTACCACTCAGCCGATCAAGGGCACATCAAAGAGATTCAGCGACCTGGATGAAGACGCCGCATCGGCCCAATCATTATTGGGTAGCGAAAAATGCCAGGCAGAAAACTTGATGATTGTTGATCTGCTGCGCAACGATCTTGGAAAGTGCTGTGAAACCGGCAGCGTACACGTAAAAAAATTGTTTGAACTACAAAGTTTTCCTAATGTGCATCACTTGGTAAGCACCATCAAAGGAAAACTAAAGCCAGAATTAAATGGTGCAGACCTGCTGCGCGCCTGCTTTCCTGGCGGATCTATCACTGGCGCACCAAAGAAGAGAGCCATGGAAATTATCAATGAACTGGAGCCTGTTCGTCGAAGCATTTATTGTGGCAGCATTGCTATTTTTTCTGCCCACGGGACAATGGATAGCAGCATCATGATCAGAACAGTCTTACTACAGCAAGGAAAAGTGTACTGCTGGGCAGGCGGAGGAATTGTTGCCGATTCTGACTGCGAAAGTGAGTACGAGGAGTCCATCACCAAAGTAAAAGCGCTTCTAGACGCTGTACACGCCCCATAAAAAAGCCCGAAATATCGGGCTCTACAGGGAAGAAAACAACAATAACTAGTTAATTCACGCTGATCAGGCTTCTGTTTTTTTCTACGGTAGCCTGGCCAATTCCTTTTACTTTGAGCAAGTCATCCACAGTCTTGAAAGCGCCATTTTCTTCACGAAAACTGACAATCGCTTGCGCCTTTTTTAGACCGATACCATTCAGCTTATCTGCAATTGTTGCAGCATCTGCAGTATTGATATTGACCAATGCCGCGCTAGTTTGCTGTTGCACGAGTACCGTCTTGGCAGTTGGCTCTTGCTTAGTGCTTTCAGCCATGACCGGCGTTGAGAGCATTGCACCAACCATTACGACCGACGCGAGAATAGATGGGATCATTTTCATAAAAAACTCCTTGTAAAGTGATATATGCATTCCCTGCACTATCATTCTGCTAAAAAATCGCACCAACGCCTATCAGCCATCTCCTCAATGTTTGTACGCATGTTCCTACAGAAAAAATCAGAACCCGAGTGACGCATTGATTGCAGCCAACGCCTGCGCCGGATTGCTCGCCTGCGTAATCGGTCTACCAATAACCAAATAATGACTGCCATTATCCAAGGCTTCTCTAGGCGTCATGGTGCGGCGCTGGTCCGCCGTTTCGCTACCCTCAGGCCTTATGCCTGGAGTTACCTGACAAAAACGCGCACCAAAACGAGCTTTTAGCAACGCTGACTCTCTTGCCGAACACACCACGCCATCCAGCCCTGCCTGCGCGGCCAGATCCGCCAAGGAAAGAATGTGCTGCTCAAGTGGCGAATTGATGCCAATCTGCTGCAAGTCTTCTTGCTGCATGCTGGTCAATACCGTTACCGCAATCAGCAACGGATCGTGCTGCCCATCCAACGCCGTGCGCGCCGCCTCTAACATGCGCGCGCCACCGCTGGCGTGAACATTCACCATCCACACCCCCAGATCGCGCGCTGCCTTCACTGCGTTGGCGACAGTGGTGGGGATGTCATGGAATTTCAAATCGAGAAACACATCAAATTTTCGCTGAATCAATTGCTGTACAACATGAGGACCACAATGCGTGAACAACTCCTTGCCCACTTTTAAGCGGCAATTTCTTGGATCCAGTTGGTCAGCCAGCGTCAACGCTGCTTTTTCCGTGTGAAAATCCAGAGCTACCACAATGGGGCTTTCTACAACAGACACAGCACGCCTCCTAAAAAACACTCACGAATTCGCATCACCGTTATGAAACAACCTTTTGTTTTGCCGCTCTGATCTGCTTGCGCATCATTTTCACATGTACCTGATGTTTCAAAGCCTGTATTGCACTCACACTAAGCCCCAATAATGTACCGGCGACAAAAAACATCAATAACCAAAGTGCCAATTGAACATTTTCCACCGCATAGCCGAACCAGTGCACAGTAACCGTTCCCATATTGTCTAGATAAAACCAGACGCCAACAAACGCACCTACTGCAATGACAAGGATCGACAATATTCTGTAAACCCATTTCATACAGCTTTCCTCATGTCACACAAACAAAAACGGCATGAAGTTTAATTCATGCCGCTGTGAAATTATCAAGAAACAGAAAAATCCAACTGCATCTATTAGGCGCCATCAACCAAGCTGTCATTAACGCGATCGCGCAATTCTTTGCCAGGTTTGAAATGCGGCACATACTTACCAGTCAGCTTTACCGTGTCTCCTGTTTTGGGATTTCGCCCAATGCGCGGAGCACGATAATGGAGAGAGAAACTCCCAAAACCTCGAATCTCAATTCTGCCACCAGTTGCCAAGGCGTGTGCCATGGCATCAATCATCGTTTTGATTGCCAGCTCAACATCACGCGATGACAACATCTCGTAATGCCCAGCTATACTCTCAATCAACTCTGATTTTGTGACAGTATTTCTCTCCACTATCAACTCCTTCAAACAGCAGTATTACTGATTCTGCTGCATTTGCGCTTTGATGAGATCACCAATGGTAGTAGGAGCCGGTTGATCTGACTCTTTTTTACCATGGTCACGCAGAGCGTCTTTCTCATCTTCTACATCTTTTGATTTCACAGAAAGGCTGATGCTGCGGTTTTTGCGATCGACACTGATGATCTTCGCTTCAACTGCATCACCTTCTTTCAGAACATTGCGCGCGTCTTCCACTTTGTCGCGGCTGATTTCTGAAGCTTTCAATACGGCTTCAACGTCATCTGCCAGTTTGACAGTAGCAGACTTCGCATCCACGGCAATTACCACACCCGTTACGATGCTGCCTTTATCATTTTCGGCAACATAGTTAGAGAATGGATCATTTTGCAGCTGCTTGATGCCGAGAGAAATACGCTCACGCTCAGGGTCGATCGCCAGAATTACAGTTTCCAGATCATCGCCTTTCTTGAAGTTGCGTACCGCTTCTTCCCCAGTTTCCTGCCAAGAAATATCTGACAAGTGAATCAAACCATCGATGTTGCCTTCAAGGCCGATGAAAATACCGAAATCAGTGATAGATTTGATCTTGCCGCTGATCTTATCGCCTTTGCTGTAAGTGCGGCCAAACGCATCCCATGGGTTCTCTTGGCACTGTTTGATGCCGAGAGAAATACGACGACGTTCTTGATCAATATCCAGAACCATTACATCAACTTCATCGCCCACTTGTACCACTTTGGAAGGATGAATGTTTTTGTTGGTCCAATCCATTTCAGAAACGTGCACCAAGCCCTCAACACCTTCTTCCAGCTCAGCAAAACATCCGTAGTCAGTCAGGTTGGTGATTTTGGCACGCACTTTCGTGCCTTCGGGGTATTTACTGGTGATAATGATCCATGGATCATCGCCCAGTTGTTTCAAGCCCAGTGATACACGGTTTTTCTCGCGATCAAACTTGAGAACTTTAACGTCAACTTCATCACCAACAGCAACGATTTCGCTTGGATGCTTGATACGTTTCCAAGCCATATCAGTGATATGCAACAGACCATCAACGCCGCCCAGATCAACGAAAGCACCGTAATCAGTGAGGTTTTTAACCACACCTTTAACGCGAGAACCTTCTTGCAAGTTGGCCAACAACTCATCGCGCTCAGCGCTATTTGCTGTTTCCAGAACTGCGCGACGAGAAACCACGATGTTGTTACGCTTTTGATCCAGCTTGATAACTTTAAATTCAAGCTCTTTACCTTCGATATGCAAGGTGTCACGCACAGGACGGACATCAACCAATGAACCTGGCAGGAACGCACGAATGCCTTGCACATCAACAGTAAAGCCACCTTTGACTTTGCCATTGATCAAGCCGACTACGATTTCGGATGCAGCAAAAGCTTTTTCCAATACTTTCCATGCTTCTACGCGCTTGGCTTTTTCGCGTGACAGGCGTGTTTCACCGGTGCCATCTTCGACACTTTCCAGGGCAACCTGCACTTCATCACCCACATTCAGAGTGAATTCGCCACGCTCATTGAGAAATTGTATGCGAGGAATAACGCCTTCTGATTTCAGACCGGCGTGAACAGTAACCCAGTCACTATCGATATCGATAATAACCCCCGTCACGATAGAGCCAGGGCTCATTTCGACGGTTTTCAGACTTTGTTCAAAGAGTTCTGCAAAATTTTCCATTTGTATCACCTGTATTGATCGCCTAAACGATCATTGTTTGCCACAAACCAGCATTTGTGGGTTGTTGTTAAACGGTGCTGGCTGCCTCCGCGATGCGGAGCTGGTAGCAGATCATTCACCGACCAGAAAAAGCTGTTGCCTTCATCAAACCGCGTTGCACGGCAAGATCCAGCACAGCTTCGACTACTTCTTCAATTCCCATCTGCGTGCTATCAATCAACACAGCGTCGCTGGCTGGTCGTAGCGGCGCAACTGAACGCTGCATATCGCGTTCATCGCGGGCGCGAATGTCTTCAAGAAGGCTGGGCAGGCTAACACCCTCCTCCTTATTTATCAACTGGTTATAGCGCCTTTGCGCCCTGGCTTCGGCACTGGCGGTGAGGTATATCTTGAGCGGTGCATCAGCAAAAACCACTGTCCCCATGTCGCGACCGTCGGCCACCAGACCCGGCATCCGCGCAAAATCGCGCTGCAACTGCAGTATGGCAGCCCGCAAAGTCGGCAGCGCGCCCACCTGTGACGCGCCTGCCCCCGCCTGCTCACTGCGAATACGCTGCGAGAAGTTTTCACCATCAACCCAAATAGCTTCTCTGTCAAAACGGATATCCAACCTTGCAGCGAGAGCAATCAGAGCGGCTTCGTCCTGTAACGAGAGTCCATTGCACTCACCGGCGACAGCGAGAATGCGATACAGAGCACCACTATCCAGGCAATGCCATCCCAAATGATCGGCCACCCGCTGGGCGATAGTGCCTTTGCCTGAACCGCCGGGACCATCAATGGTAATGACAGGCACGGATACCATCAGGCTGACACCTTGATGTTGAGACCTGCGTCACTGGATAGCTCGACAAACCCCGGAAAGGATGTCGCGACATTGGCGCAGTCTTCAATCACGATCTCAGCCTGGGCTCGCAATGAGGCCATGGCGAAAGACATCGCAATGCGATGATCGCCGTGACTGACTACCGTACCACCACCTATTGCACCACCCTTAATCACGATGCCGTCAGGCGTCGGTTGCACATCAACACCCAGCGTCAGCAAACCATCAGCCATCACCTGAATACGATCAGATTCCTTGACACGCAATTCTTCTGCACCGCGCAATACCGTTGTACCGCTGGCGCAACTGGCAGCAATAAACAGCGCAGGAAATTCATCAATCGCCAAGGGCACTAAATACTCAGGTATTTCAATGCCCTGTAATGGCGCGTAGCGAACGCGTATATCCGCCACTGGCTCACCGCCGACTTCACGCTGGTTGAGCAATTCAATATTGGCTCCCATCAATTTGAGAATATCGATCACCCCTGTGCGCGTTGGATTGATGCCAACGTGTTGCAAAGTAAGGTCGGAGCCTGGAGCAATCGAAGCGCCCACCAAGAAAAAAGCTGCCGAAGAAATATCGGCAGGCACATCAATTTTTGTGCCGCGCAAACTGCCGCCACCTTCAACAGCAGACGTGGCGCCATTCACCTCAACAGCGTAACCAAAACCGCGCAGCATACGCTCGGTGTGATCGCGTGTGGGCGCAGGCTCAGTGACCGATGTTTTTCCTTTAGCATACAAACCGGCTAATAAAATACCTGATTTCACTTGCGCACTGGCCACGGGCATATCGTAGTGAATACCAGACAGTGACTTTCCACCGCGCACAGTAACCGGTGGCGTACCTTTATCACCCGTGGTTTCAATTACTGCACCCATTTGCCGCAACGGTTTTGCAACACGTTCCATGGGGCGTTTAGACAATGACGCATCTCCAGTCATCACCACATCAAAATCTTGCCCAGCTAATAGGCCACACAACAAGCGCATCGATGTACCGGAGTTGCCCAAGTCCAAAGTGTGTGCCGGTTTTTTTAATCCGTGCAAGCCAACACCATGAATCACGACACGACCGGCTACAGGCCCCTCAATAGCAACACCCATATCACGAAAAGCCTGCAAGGTTGCCAGAGCATCTTCACCCTCCAAAAAGCCTTCGACTTCCGTAGTGCCTTCCGCCAAAGAGCCCAACATAATCGAACGGTGCGAAATGGATTTGTCGCCAGGAACACGAAAAGTGCCTTGCAAACAGCCAGCGGGTTGTAAATGAAATTTCACAATCAATTTCCTGAGTCTGTCGATTTATCGATTTGGCGATTTGCATACAATTCACCAAAATAGTCGCGCGCTTGTTTGGCACGGGTAAACAATTTTTTTAAATAGTCGCTATCACCGCTCTCAATGGCCCTACGCAAATCCAACAAGTGCAACTCAAATGCCTGTAGACCATCGAGTAAAGACTGACGATTCGCCAAAGCGATATCGTGCCACATAGTCGGATCGCTACCCGCAATGCGTGTAAAGTCTTTGAAACCACCTGCCGCATAACGAAAAATACTGTTGTTATGTGTACGATGCGCCAAGGTATCAACCAAGGTATAGGCCAACATGTGGGGAAGATGGCTGGTCATTGCCAATATGCTGTCATGCTCCTCTACCGACATCAGTGACACCGATGCACCCACCGCTCGCCACAGCGCAGTGACACTCTCAATGGCATCAGAATCGGTGACTGGCAATGGCGTCAAAATGACTTCGTGGCGAAAAAAGAGCTCTGCATTAACAGCATCAATACCACTTTTTTCGGAACCCGCAATGGGATGCCCAGGAACAAAAGTTGTCGGCATTGTGCCAAAAACAGCCAGCGCATCCTGCACCACAGAACCTTTGACACTAGCGACATCAGTAATCAAGACACCGCGCGCCGCTACATCTCGCAACTGCTCGCAAATGCCGCGCACACTCAACGTTGGCGTGGCGATCACAACAATATCACCCGCATACAAATCACCCAGCATGGACGAAAGCACCGTAGATGCGCGGTCAACAACACCCAGCGTAACAGCCCGCTGCACTGTTGATTCGCTGCGACTTACGCCCAGCACCTCTAAGCAGTGCTGACGCTGTTTCAGCGCTAGTGCCAAAGAGCCACCGATCAATCCTAAACCGATAACTAGAACCCGCCGCTTAGTCACAATGTTCTCTGTCATAGGGATAATATTTTTCGACAGCCAAGCAAAAATCTTTCATTCTGTTCTGGCAACCCAACAGAAACACGCAACCACGTCGGCATTTCGTACACACCCACAGGGCGCACGATAATGCCCTCATGCAAGAATTGCTGATACAAAGGACCAGCATCTCTACCAAAGTCAACAGCAATAAAATTTCCAGCCGATTCGATATACGGCAGACCCAATGCAGTCAAACCTGCCTCCAGCTGCTGCATGCCTTTCTTATTAATATCGATGCTCTTGGTCAAATACTCGTCATCAACCAACACTGCTTCAGCAGCAGCCAATGCCAAAATATTGACATTGAACGGCTCGCGCAAGCGATTCAATAAATCTGCGACCGCAGTACTGGCAACACAATAACCCACACGCAAACCCGCCAAGCCATATGCTTTTGAAAAAGTTCGTGTCACTACTAAGTTTTGATATTTTTTCAACAGGCTCATGCCGCTGGCATAACCCGGCTTATCAACATACTCGTGATAAGCCTCATCCAACACCACCAGAACATGCTCAGGCATTTTTTGCAGAAAGGCATCAATAGCTGCAATACTCAACCAACTTCCAGTGGGATTATTGGGATTCGCAACAAAAACTACGCGGGTGTTCTCATCAACCAATTTAGCCATTGCATCCAGGTCATGACCAAATGCTGCCGTAGCTTCTGCCACACGCAACTCTGCACCCAAAGCCTGCACAGCTATGGGATAAACAATAAATGCATGGCGTGACACCACAGCATTGGTAGTTGGTGAAAGAAAGGCTCTGGCAATCAAGTCCAGCAGCTCATTGGAGCCATTACCTATCGTAATTTGATCAGCATTTACCGATAGTTTCGCTGCCAAAGCCCGCTTTAAGTTGTACGCGCTGCCATCGGGATAAAGCGCCACATTTTGCAACGTATTTTCAATGGCCTTGATGGCAGATATTGGAGTTCCCAATGGATTTTCGTTGCTGGCCAGTTTGATGATATCGCTAATGCCCAGCTCTCGCTCCAGCTCTTCTATTGGCTTCCCAGGCTGATAAGGCGATAGAGAACGCACACTGGCAATAGCAAACTCAGCAATATTTTTCATAGCAACGCCAAGAACAAAAAAATTAGCACATCAAAAAATCAGAACACCAAAAAACCAAAAGCTACAACACAGCTCTGGGATAAGAACCAAGAATGCGCACATCAGCTGCCTGTCCAGACACTTCTTCAAGTACTGCCGCCACTGCCGCATCGGCGGCATGACCAGAAAAATCGATGAAAAACACATAGCTCCACGCGCCGTTGCGGGATGGACGCGTCTCGACCCGCGTCAAATCAATACCCGCCTTGTGAAAAGGCGCCAACAGCTGATACAACGCGCCAGGCTTATTGCGCACGGCAACAATAATCGACGTTTTATCATCGCCACTGGCCGGCACCGTTTGTGTGCCGATAATCAAAAACCGTGTAGAGTTATCCGGCAAATCTTCAATTTTTTCGTGCAACTTTTTCAAACCATACAATTCTGCCGCCATATCACCCGCAATGGCGGCAGCATTCCATTCACTCTGTAAGCGCCGCGCTGCCTCTGCGTTGCTGGAAACTGCAACACGCTCCGCTTTCGGAAAGTGCGAATCCAACCACTTTCTACACTGAGCCAATGACTGTGCATGCGAATAAATGCGTGTAATGTTTTCAGTCTTAGTAACATCAGACACCAATAAGTGTTGATGAATACGCAGCTCGACTTCGCCGCAAATATGTACTGAGGAATCAAGAAAATTATCCAGCGTATGATTGACGACACCCTCAGTTGAGTTTTCAACAGGAACCACTCCGTAATTAACTGCGCCGGCGGCCACCTCACGAAATACCTCATCAATCGCCGACATGGGAACGCTGATACAAGAATGCCCAAAATGCTTCAATGCCGCCGCTTGGGTAAAAGTGCCTTCTGGCCCAAGATAAGCCACACGCACAGGCTGTTCCAAAGCCAAGCAAGCCGACATAATTTCACGAAACAATCTAGCCATTTCCTCATTATTCAATGGCCCTTGATTTCGCTCCATTACTTTGCGCAACACCTGTGCTTCGCGCTCAGGACGATAAAAAACCACATCGGTGTCTTCGGCCTTTTTTACTTCGGCAACCTGTTGTGCACAGCGCGCACGCTCTGAGATCAACCGCTGAATATCTGCATCCAGCTTATCTATCTGCTCACGCAAAACGTTCAGGCTTGTCATGAAGTCCTCATATACTTAAGCGTGATGCTTGGCAAAATCACGCATATGCGCAATCAAGGCATCAACAGCATCTTCACCAACAGCGTTGTAGAGACTGGCGCGCATACCACCAACTGAACGATGCCCTTGTAAATTCAACAAGCCGCGCTCTTCTGCCTGCTTGAGAAACAGCTTATCCAGCGCCTCATCCGGCAAGGTAAATGGCACATTCATCCATGAACGCGCCGCATGTTCGACGGGGTTGCGATAAAAATTACTGTTATCAATGTAGTCGTACAATTTTTTTGCTTTGTGCTCATTGACTCTGGCAACAGCTGCCAACCCGCCTTGCGCTTTAAGCCATTTGAAAACCAAGCCCGCTAAATACCAGGAAAATGTGGGTGGCGTGTTGTACATCGAGCCGTTGTCGGCAGCCACCTTCCAGTTAAGCATGGTTGGTGTTTCTGCGCGTGCACGATCAAGCAAGTCATCACGCACAATCACGATGGCCAAACCCGCTGGGCCAATGTTTTTTTGCGCACCGGCGTAAATCACACCAAACTTCGATACATCGATTGGTCGCGACAAAATGGTCGATGACATATCTGCCACCAGCGGTACTGCACCGGTGTCGGGAACCCAATGAAACTCCACACCACCAATAGTCTCATTCGGTGTGTAATGAAAATACGCAGCGCTTTTATTCAGCTGCCAACTCTCACATGGAGGGATCGAGGAGAAATTGCTGGCTTTTGCTGTGGCGGCAACACGAACTTCACCGTAGCGCGCTCCCTCTTCCACTGCCTTTTTTGACCATTGCCCAGTGACCAGGTAATCAGCGCTACCGCCTACAGGCAACAAGTTCAGCGGCACTGCAGCAAACTGCATGGATGCACCGCCTTGCAAGAAAAGCACTTTGTAATTTTCAGGCACTTGGAGCAAATCGCGCAGATCTTGTTCAGCGGCGGCGGCAATACTCATCATTTCCGATGAACGATGGCTCATTTCCATCACGGAAAGGCCGCGTCCCTGCCAATCCAATATTTCATCCTTGGCTTGCTGCAATACCGATTCCGGCAATGCAGCAGGACCGGCACAGAAGTTGTATTTCCGGCTCACAGACATACCTCAATTAGTCGGCAGAAACATCTTCATCAGCACCATCAGTATCTGTATCTTCTGATTCTGCAATCCGCTCAATGCTCACCAGTCTTTCATCTTCTTTCAGGCGAATCACTCGAACGCCTTGCGTATTACGGCTGACAATGGCGATTTCATCGGTGCGTGTTCTAACCAAAGTGCCTTGATCAGAAATCAACATCAACTGATCGCCATCAAACACTTGCACCGCACCCACTACGTTGCCATTGCGTTCAGAACATTGCATAGCAATAACGCCCTGCGTACCGCGACCTTTAGTGGGGAACTCACCGGCTTCGGTGCGCTTGCCGTAACCATTCTGGCTGACCGTTAGAATTTTTCCACCTTCAGCGGGCACTATCAAAGCAATCATGCGCGCATCGTCGGCCATACGAATACCGCGCACGCCGCGAGCAGTGCGCCCCATTGCGCGCACATCGTCTTCTTCAAAACGAACAGCCTTGCCATTATTGGCAAATAACATAATGTCATTTTTGCCATTGGTGATTGCCGTACCGACCAACACATCACCCTCGTCCAACTCAATGGCACGCAAGCCCACGGAGCGAGGACGCGAAAATTCAGTGAGGAAAGTTTTCTTCACCGTACCATTGGCGGTTGCCATGAAAATGTAATGATCTTCTGTGTATTCTTTGACCGGCAGAATTGAAGTAATACGCTCCGCCTCATCCAACGGCAGCAGGTTCACCATCGGACGACCGCGAGCACCACGCGCCGCCACAGGAATTTGATACACCTTGAGCCAATACACTTTGCCTACATTACTAAAGCACAAAATGGTGTCGTGCGTATTGGCGATCAACAGATGCTCAACAAAATCTTCATCTTTAACCGCAGTGGCAGACTTACCCATACCGCCGCGCTTTTGCGCCTGGTATACATCCAGCGACTGAGCCTTGGCATAACCCCCGTGAGAGATGGTCACTACACGATCTTCTGGTGTAATTAAATCTTCAGTGGTGAGATCCAGTTGTGAGCTGTTAATTTCGGTGCGACGCGCGTCACTGTAATCTGATTTAACTAGCTCCAGCTCCTCACGAATTACAGCCATTAACCGGGCATAACTACCGAGAATTTCTAAATACTCTGCAATTTGTGCCAGCTTTTCCTGGTATTCCGCCAACAGTTTCTCATGCTCCATACCTGTTAGACGATGCAAGCGCAGATCCAAAATAGCTTGCGCCTGTTCAGCTGACAAATAGTATTGCCCTTCGCGCAAACCAAACTCTGGGCCCAGACTTTCAGGGCGACATGCTGCATCACCGGTACGCTCTAACCACTGCGCAACAGTTCCCGGCCTCCAGCCACGCGCAATCAGTCGCTCTTTGGCGTCAGCGGGTGTTGGCGACTGACGAATTAATTCAATCACTTCGTCGATATTGGAAATTGCAACTGCCAAGCCTTCAAGAATATGTCCCCGCTCACGCGCCTTGCGCAGCAGGTATACAGTGCGGCGCGTCACCACTTCGCGACGATGGCGCACAAACGCTTCCAACATCTCTTTTAAATTGAGCGTGCGCGGTTGGTTATCTATCAACGCAACCATATTGATGCCGAAAACCGTCTGCATCTGCGTCTGTGCATACAGGTTATTGAGCAGAACCTCGCCGGACTCATTGCGCTTCAACTCGATAACAATACGCATGCCATCCTTGTCGGATTCATCGCGCAATTCTGAAATACCTTCTATTTTTTTCTCTTTGACCAAATCAGCAATTTTTTCAATCAACCGCGCTTTGTTCACCTGATACGGCAGCTCAGAAACAATCACCGTTTCGCGATTTGTTTTTTCATCGCGCTCCACCGTGGCACGCGCACGTACATAAATACGCCCACGACCCGTGCGATACGCTTCCACGATTCCAGCGCGACCATTGATAATACCCGCCGTAGGAAAATCCGGGCCAGGCACATACTCCATCAAATCATCAACAGACAGATCTGGATTATTAACCAGCGCCAAGCAGGCATTGACTATTTCACCCAAATTATGCGGCGGAATATTGGTCGCCATACCCACTGCAATGCCTGAAGAACCATTGATCAACAAGTTTGGGATGCGGGTGGGCATCACCTCGGGAATTAACTCCGTGCCATCATAGTTCGGCACAAAATCGACAGTCTCTTTATCGAGATCCGCCAGCAAATCATGTGCAATTTTGGCCATGCGAATTTCGGTATAACGCATGGCTGCAGGCGAATCGCCGTCGATAGAACCGAAGTTACCTTGGCCATCCACCAACATGTAACGCAGCGAAAAAGGCTGCGCCATACGCACGATCGTGTCATAGACAGCATAATCACCGTGCGGATGGTATTTACCGATAACATCACCCACAACACGCGCCGACTTCTTGTACGGCTTATTCCAGGCATTACCCAGCTCATTCATCGCGTACAAAACGCGCCGATGCACCGGCTTCAAGCCGTCCCGCGCATCAGGCAATGCGCGGCCAACAATGACGCTCATGGCGTAGTCGAGATAGGAT
>CAZZNL010000016.1:0-14635 GCA_964655625.1 uncultured Pseudomonadales bacterium | reverse complement strand
CCTTTGTTGTGCGCAAAGGCGAGCCCTTCTGCCACGGCGCGAATAATATTGGTAGCCACTTTGACACTCGGCTTTTTATCTTCCAGATAACGATCGAGATCACCGCCGGGCAACAATTCCATCACCATCCAGAAACGATTATTTTCTATCACCAGATCGTAAATCTGCACAATATGTGGATGCGTCAAACCGGCCAATGCCAATGCTTCCTGATGAAAACGCTCTGTTTGCTGCGGATCTTGCGATACGTTCACATCCAGTTCTTTGATGGCGACATCGCGCTGCAACAAGGTATCAAAACCTTTGTGTACAGAACCCATACCTCCACTCGCTAAAAAACGGTCAATGCGGTAGCGGCGATTGGCACCGATGTATGACACACCACCGTCCATGCCCAACAATTCATCCAGTGAAACGAGAGACTCGTTGCTCATCGCGGTCACAGACTGTGCCGGTGCCGGCTTTGCGGCAACAGGCTTGGTCGGTGCAGAATCCGATGCACCTGTGTAACGCACGATCGTTTGATCCGCTTCTTTGACTGCTGACTTTGCAGGAGGAGGAATGGGCTGGGTGATTGCCGTTTGATCCACAACGGCCTTATCAGGCGAGCGCGAAAACAATGTCACCAACAACTGCCACAACAACAGAAAACCAACCGGCACCAAGCCCACGAGCCAGAACTGCTGCATCACTTCCTGCTCGCGCGCTGTACCCAGTGCAGCAGCGCGCTGCGCCAGAGCAGACCCCTCTGGCAGCGCGTACCAATAAGCAACAAAAGCTTTGAGGTGTGGTGCAACATACCCAGTAATGACGACCAGCACTGCCACCAACAATATCCACGCAGGCCAAGACCCTGCTACCCAGCGAAACAGAAAACCTTTGGCCGCTGCCGGTTGAGGAGGTGCCGTCTTAACCTTCGCCGCAATATTGTTCTTCGCCATAGTCCTTCGCCAAAAAAAACCGATAAAGCATTATGCGAGTAGAACCTGCACCTGCCAACCGCATGCGACTACACTAGCCCCAAGTACTACAAAAGGAGCAGACCATGGCAACACTAGGACTGATCGGCCTCGGACGCATGGGCGGCAACATGGCGCGGCGCCTGCGCCAACACGGTGTCAATGTCATCGCTTTCAATCGCAATGCTGCTGTCACTCAAGCACTGGCCACAGAATGTGGCGTATGCGTGGCGGAATCTATTACGCAGCTGGTGCAACAATTACCCGCGCCTCGGGTGATCTGGTTGATGCTGCCCGCCGGTGATACCACGCAGCAACATATCGATTTAGTGCTGCCGCTGCTATCGCCCGGAGACGTATTGGTAGACGGCGCCAACAGCTGGTTCAAACACACCCTACAGCGCGCAGACAAAATCCACGCCAGTGGCGTGCATTTCATCGATGCCGGCGTCTCCGGCGGCGTGTGGGGACTGGCCAATGGCTATTGCATCATGGCTGGCGGTACACAAAAGGCTATCGAGATTGTGAAACCATTTTTACAAGCACTGGCACCTGCCGCCGATACCGGCTGGCTACACACCGGCCCAACCGGCAGCGGCCACTTCACCAAAATGGTTCACAACGGCATTGAATACGGCATGATGCAGGCATTAGCCGAAGGCTTTTCCCTCCTGAAAGCCCGTGAAGAATTTTCACTCGACCTGGCAGCCATTGCTGAACTGTGGCGACACGGCAGCGTGGTGCGCAGCTGGCTGCTCGACCTCTGCGGCGATTTCCTACAACAAGATCAACAACTCGACACCATTGCCCCCGTGGTCGCTGACTCCGGCGAAGGCCGCTGGACTGCGTTAGAAGCCATCGAACAAGGCGTTCCTGCGCCGGTGATGAGTCTCGCGCTAATGATGCGCTTTGCCAGCCAAGGCAAAGGTAATTTTAGTGACAAAATGCTGGCAAAAATGCGCGAGGGATTTGGGGGGCACGCTGTGCAGCCAACAAATGAATAAATCATTCTTCATGCGCATACAAACTGTCGTTTGTGCAATCCTTTTGCTGATTTCAGCTATAACCCTCTATCTAAGCATTTCTGCAGACAGAGAATCCGTCGGCAGCTACTTAGACTTTTTTATCTTTACTGATAACGCAAAAAACTTCCTCAACACGGGACAACTGTATCAAAGAGATTTATCGCTCTATGGACCAGGAGCCGCCATCTACAAATACCCACCACTATACGGCGCACTGTTAACACTCAGCCTACAGCAAGGCATGTCTCAGACAACCTTGAGCCACATCGCCTGGCTACTACAAATCGCGTGTTGGCTAAGCGCCTTCTTTGTAATAATCCGATGCAGCGCCGTGTTTAGCAGCAAACAAAAATGGTTAATTATTAGCACTATATGCATCTATTGGTTCGCCAATGATTTCTTCCGCCAAAACGCTTATCGCCTTCAGCTGGAACCCTATCTACTATTAATACTCGCGTTAGCACTGTATGACTTTAATCATAAGCACGATTTACGCAGCGGCATCTGGATAGGACTAGCTGCCATGCTCAAGATTTACCCACTTTTTTTAATGCCGCTCTTTGTTATTTTGAGACGCTGGCATGCAATAACAGGCATGGCAATAGGCTGCACCATAACGCTAGCACTAACGCTACCTTTCATTGGATGGGATGAACATGTTTTTTATTGGCAACATATATTTCCCACGCTTATGCAAGAAGGTGTTTCAGGATTTTCTGAAAACATATCCATAGCGCGCATGCTAATTCCTTTTACCATGATACGCCCAGAATTACGCCAAGATTTCCCACAGTTAGTCACACATATTGTAGCAATTTCCTTTCTCGTTATCTCTACAATTCAGATACTGATAACCCAGAGAAACCTACGCTCTTATTCAGGATCCTGCATTGATTTTTCTGTGTTTTACACTGTAATGCTAGTTTATATGCAGAACTTTTGGTGGAATTATCAAATCATGAACTTACTGCCTGGCACTATTATTATTTGCCTGTGCATTCCTCATATCCGACATTACATCCTGCCTTTTCTTCTTTTTATTTTCATGCTTATTGTACAAATAACAATAACCATTCCAGAGCTATGGATTCCAAAGTTTTCTGATCTCGCATTTGACTGGCTGGGCGACCCCAATTTCATTGTCGTCAGAGGATCAATACAAATTCTACTAATTTCAGCAGCCTTGCTAGCGCAGCTAATTTTCCATAGCCACCTTAAAACAATAACCCACAAAAAAACATTATGAAAAATAACGGAATCTTTTATTCATTAAAACTAATGGGGTTCTACATTACCCTCATTTTCGCCATTGCCCTAACCATTGAGCTCACCGCAAGCTGGATTCTAAAACGCTATCCCGACATTAACGCAACACGATCCTATTTGCTGGGCGAACAACAATATCAATTGGATATGAACAGCGTATCCCAAGCTTATTTGCTGTACATACCAGCTCCCAATTACGTTACACCATGGAATAGCATCAAACAAAACAATGCCGCAGGCTTTCGCGGAGATGATGTACCACTGCAACGCAGCACCAATAGTCTGCGCATACTATTTCTTGGTGGATCAACCACGTATGGTGAAGGCGTTGAACATCCTGAAGAAGCATTCCCAGCACAAGTTGGTCAACTCTTGCGCAATGACCCGCGCTTTGCCAACAAACGCATAGAAATCATCAATGCCGGTCTTCGCTTCGGTACCACAGCGGAAATCCTGACGCATTACCTACTTAAATTTCGCTACTACAGACCGGACATGGTTGTCATCAATCCAGGCGGCAATGACCCTGTCTCCTATTTAGTGCATCAATACGAGCCTGACTACAGCAATTGGCGCAAGGCAGCACCTGGACTACAACCACTTAAGAAACAAGCTCGATGGATATTGGCTTCACGCGCCGCCAGTATTGTCGTTGTTATGCTGTTTTTTCCAGATTATGCCACGGGCCAAGCGTTTGCCCATGGCGGTGAAGCCACGCCCGCATTTTGGTTTCATGAGCGCGAAAAAGATCGTCTTCATCTCGATGAGCTGGCGTTCTACAACAACCTCACCAGCACAATCAGAGAAATAAAAAACGATGGTGCCAATATCTTTCTGATCTCCTATCAAGGAAACCCCTTTGATGCAGATGACCAAAAAACATTTCGAAAATTTTACGACCATGAAGAGACAGTATTAAAAACCATAGGGGAACAACTCTCTGTGCCCTTTGCACCCTATCCACTACAGCTAATGCCCAAGAACCTCTGGGTGGATGCCTCCCATATCAATGCCGAGGGAGAACGCATAAAAGCGCAATATGTTTTTGAACATATTGCCGATACGTTAGCCAACAGAAACACCACATCGACAGAAAAAAACAATGACATTGTGCTGGAATTACCTGCATGGGACCAACGCCTACACCCAGCAAAATAAAAATCACCACCCATGAATACATAACAACTGTGCTGGAATACCTGGGTCATCCGCATCAGTGACTGCATACAATTCACCTTCTGCGCCACAGGCAATTCCCTCAATCTTAAAAGGCTGCGCAAGCAGTGCATAACGCACCAACACGCCCTGTTGCGTTATTTCACCGATGGCAGCCCCCAAACAAGTACCATCGTTGTAGCTGTCACTGGTATTTTCTGCCACGGCAGAAAAAAGAATATTGCCATTGTTTAACAGAATGCCATCCGTAAATCCTAGCGGCACACTCTGTACTGTTGGCAGCGCACAATGAGTAACAACCGGAGTAAACATCTCTGCCGGAGACAAGCACTGCAACAAAGGTACACGCACCAGCGCATTCTGTTCATGACCGGCATTTGCGCGCTGCAATAAAATCAAATCCTCACCACAAACGACAGCGCCTTCTATATTGCAATCCTCCAATGACAACGCCGCATACAGCTTGGAAAAATCCAATTCACGCACATGGCTTCCGACATTGCCATCAGCGTCTAGCGCCAGCAACACCGCTCGCTGCCGATTCACTGTCGACCCGGAACCTATAGCCAACAATGCGCCATAAGAGCAATTAGCCATTGAAGGCACAGCCGCCAAGGACTCAAAATCCGGTTTCAATTTTTTACGTTTGGCTTTCTCAGCAGGCAGTTGGCCATCCTGCAATATTGTTTGCTGCAAATACTGCAAATCATCCAGCCGATATGTCGACAAATACCGCTCATCATCTGCCACTGCATGCAAAAAACTACCCACAATAACCAGACCACTGGCTGCACTGATATGAAGATCGCGCACCTTCCTGCAGTCAACTACTGAAGATTTTTCTATCGTGGTAGCCACTCAAAATACCTCTACAAACAAAATCCAAGATCAGTACTTGACCCATCGCCGCACCGCGCCGCAATAACCGATAGAATGTTACCCTCTACACCCAACAACAATGGCTCTTTCATGATGCGCGACTACTGGATAGCCCCCTCCATTCTCTCAGCTGACTTTGCCCGCCTGGGTGAAGATGTGGACAAGGTACTCGCCGCCGGTGCCGATGTAGTGCACTTTGATGTGATGGATAACCACTACGTCCCCAACCTCACCATTGGCCCGATGGTGTGTAAAGCCTTGCGCCACTACGGTGTCACCGCGCCGATTGATGTGCATCTGATGGTAAAGCCGGTAGATCGTATCATCGGTGATTTTATCGAAGCCGGAGCCAGCTACATCACATTTCATCCAGAAGCCTCTGAACATATTGATCGCTCACTGCAACTGATACGCAGCGGCGGCTGTAAAGCCGGTTTGGTATTGAACCCCGCTACATCGCCGGACTACCTGAAATATGTCATGGATAAGCTGGATATGATCCTGCTGATGTCCGTGAACCCTGGATTTGGCGGCCAAGCCTTCATTCCAGCAACGCTCGACAAGCTGCGCGAAGTGCGCACGTTGATTGATGCCAGCGGCTACAACATCCGTTTGGAAGTAGACGGCGGCGTCAGCGAGAAAAACATCGCAGAAATCGCACGCGCTGGCGCCGATACTTTTGTCGCCGGTTCCGCTATTTTTAACAAACCCGATTACAAAACCGTGATCGATGCCATGCGCAGCGAGTTAAGCAGTGTCGCACCTTCCCGGAGTTGAATATGAATAAACCCATCAAGCCTTACAGTGAAAAGCAGGAACGCTTTGGCACATGGTTGATTCGCAATGTCGGCAAATGGCAGGTGGCGGTGTATCGCGCCAGCGGTGGTCGCCTCTGGAATAAATTTCTCGGCGCACCTGTAGCCATACTAACCACCACTGGTCACAAATCCGGCGAGACACGCCGCACACCCTTGCTGTATCTGGAGCAGGGAGAAAATGTGGTGATTGCCGCATCCAAGGGCGGCATGTCGAAGCCACCGTTGTGGATGTTCAACTTACAAAAAACGCCTGTCTGTGAAATACAAATTGGTTCGCGCAACCGCCTGATGTCTGCGCGCATCGCTACCGACGAAGAGGAAAAAGCGCTGTGGCCACAACTCACAGCCATCTATGCGGATTTTTCTGAATACCGCGCCCGCACCGAAGGCGTGCGCCACATTCCGCTGTTTGTGCTCGAACCACGACAGTAAGTCGCTCAAAAATAATTACCGCACCACGGTGAGCCGACAGAAACGGCCATCAGCGCTTTCACCCCACCATTGCAATGCCGCAGGGTCTACTGCTCGCGGCAAATGCACGAACAAACGCCGCTGCGATAACGGCAGCCATTGCACTGGCAACAACAAGGGCCAGTCTGACCAGCGCACACTGCGCAACGGCACTGTCCAACCGGGCATATGCGTTACCGCTGCAAAAGCAGTTCCGTAATAGCGCACGACTGCATCATCCGATGCCGTCAAATACACGCGCATAATGCGCACTGAATTTTCTGCATTTTCCTGCAATATATAATCAACAAACATTCCTTTACTCACTACCGATGTTTGCAACAATTTGGCCGTGCACACCTCATCAACAGGCGTGATGTGTGTGCGTCGCTGGTAATAGATATCCATCTCCCGTGCGCGCAAATACTCGCGACTATTTTCAAGATTTGCTGACAAATTTCCCACCGCATCTCGTCGCAAACTGGCGAGATGCTTGTTATTGCCATTCAGTGCCACCACGGCGGCCATGGGCATCTTATTGGCGTAATTACCCAATGCTGCGGCAGAGGCCAGTGAGGCAATCAATATCCCCATCACCACCAATCCCACTACCACAGATACCATCGCTTGGCGCAACTCCATTAACTTCAACAAGGTGATAAACCACAGCGGCGCTATATAAACGTAATAGCGCGATACATCGGCATCCAAACCCATCCAGCGATAAC
Source organism: uncultured Pseudomonadales bacterium (assembly GCA_964655625.1). GTDB lineage: Bacteria > Pseudomonadota > Gammaproteobacteria > Pseudomonadales > UBA7239 > UBA7239. The sequence goes on along the minus strand of CAZZNL010000016.1, from coordinate 7,334 downwards.
GCCCCAACGCAATTGTGCCGGCTACGAGAACAAAAAAAATCAGCACAAAATCCGTCAAAACAGCTCTGCCGCGATAACAACACCAAACACTGTGCGCTGCCGGCAGCAACATCAAAAATCCTATCCAGCGTGCATCACCCCAAGCGCTGAATGGAAACGCCAGATACTGCAACAACAAGCCAGGCGCATTCCAGAAAAAAGGTTGCGCGGTACCCAGGGATGCCACATCAATACGATCCGGCTGCAACAGCCACACCATTGCCGCCAAAAAAACCACATACAGCCCCCATGTTGACGCAGTTCTTTTTTCACCGCAGTAGCACCGCACCAAGAGCATCCAGGTAAACCCTGCGACTGCTGCAATACCAGAACCACAAGAAAAAGCCGACAACACCAATAACAAACAGGGCCACAGTAAATGCTGTGGTCGTCGCCAGTACACAGCAAAGGCCAGCAACGCAAACAAAATTGCCAAGAAATGTTGAAGCAAAAAATCCCAATTGATGACAAAAGCTTGCAGCGGATTAAAAAAAATCACCAAAGCCAACAGCGCACCAACTACTGGGCGTGAAAAATCGCGCCGCGCCATCTGCCACAACAACAGCGCACAACCCAAAGACGCCACAAAAGAGCAGCTGCGCGTAAAACGCCCGGAAGCGCCAAAGACAGAGAAATCCAGCCAGAAAAACAATTTTGGCAGTGCCAGAATATGCACTGCTGCGTACTTGCGCAGCAATTCTTCCACCATGGCCTGCAGTGTCATGTCATGCAGCTGCTGAAAAGCGGGCAAGGTGTCCCACATTTCACCGAAGATACCATCAGCATGCGCCAGCCATTGCCAGTACAGCGCCAGCATCAGCCACACGGCGGCAAAAAGCTTCAGTGATAGCGGCAAGCTGCGCAGCGCGACAACCCCATCACTGCGCACGCCGCTCACCGCATTACGCTCGAATATATTCCGCCATAAACCGCTGCACGGCCTGCAAATCTTTCGGCAGCACAGCGCAGCGCTCCTCGCGTGTAAACAGATCCTGCATATGCAAAGGCAGTGGTGGATCTTGCGGATAGCCCGCTTTGCGCACGGCATCTGGAAATTTTGCCGGATGTGCCGTCGCCAAGGTAATTACCGGCAGATCTTTCGATGCACGACAACGTCGCGCCGCTTCTACGCCGATAGCCGAATGTGGATCGAGCAGGTATTCGCTTTCACGCAACACTTGGGCAATGGTCTTGCAAGTCTGTTCGTCATCCACCGCTGCACTGGCAAACAATGCACGCGCCTGCTGGAAACGCGCTGCATCAATAGACACGGGACCCTTTTTGAAATCATCCATCAACTTTGCAATAGCAGCACCATCGCGATCATACAACTCAAACAACATGCGCTCAAAATTGCTGGAAATCATGATGTCCATGCTGGGTGACAGCGTGTGCATCAACTCTGTTTTTTCCAAACGATTGCCACTCATGAAGCGATGCAAAATATCATTGCGGTTGGTGGCAATAATCAATTGCTGGATAGGCAGCCCCATGCGCTGCGCCACATAACCGGCAAAAATATCGCCAAAATTGCCTGTTGGCACGGAAAACTGCATAGCGCGATGCGGCGCGCCGAGCTGCACAGCCGCATAAAAGTAGTAGACCACTTGCGCCATGATGCGCGCCCAGTTGATCGAGTTCACAGCCACTAGCGGCTTGCCATTGAGGAAAGACTGATCGGCAAAAGAATCTTTCACCATCTGCTGACAATCATCAAAATTGCCCTGCACCGCGATATTGTGAATATTCGGCGCCAGCACCGTGGTCATCTGCTTGCGCTGCACATCGGATACGCGCTGATGCGGATGCAGAATAAAAATATCGATATTTTCACAACGACGACATCCCTCAATCGCCGCCGAGCCGGTATCACCCGATGTCGCACCCATAATCACTACGCGCTCATGGCGCTTTGCCAACACGGCATCCAACAGACGGCCGAGCAATTGCAAAGCCACATCCTTGAACGCCAGTGTCGGACCGTGAAACAACTCCAGCACCCATTCATTGCTATTCAATTGCACCAGAGGCGTCACGGCCGGATGACGAAAGCTGGTGTAAGTTTCACGAATAATATTTTCCAATTCAGCTTGTGGAATACAGCCCGCCACAAACGGTGAAATCACTTTGATAGCCACTTCGCTATACGGCAACCCAGACCACGAAGCGATCTCTTCCGCAGAAAATTGCGGATAGATTTCCGGCACATACAAACCGCCGTCCGATGCCAAGCCTGTCAGCAGCACTTGCTCAAAATTCAGTGCAGGGGCTTGACCGCGCGTACTGATATATTTCATCTCAAGCTCCCAGAGTTTCCACGCGCAGCTTCACCACTGGCGCAACCACAAAATCTTTTTGGCCCAGATCGGCAATCACGGCATTAATCACGCTGTCTTGCACTACATTGGTGATCAACACCACGCTGACTTGTGTGCTGCCGCGCTGTGGTTCTTTCTGAATAATGGCTTCGATACTGACACCTGCTTGCGACAGCAATTGCGTCAGTTGCGACATCACACCCGGCTTGTCTGTCACCACGGCACGCAGGTAATAGGCAGAATGTGTATTTTCGATCGGCAGAATATTGCGCGCCTTGATTGCCTCAGGCACAAAGCCCATATACGGCACAGGTAAGTGATGATCGTATTTGCCATCGGCAGATTTTTGATCCAACACCAATGCACGCGCCACATCGACAATATCAGCAATCACAGCAGAAGCTGTCGGCTCACTGCCCGCCCCTGCACCACTGTAAACCGTAGGGCCCACCGCATCGCCCATCACCATCACCGCATTTTTTGCGCCGTTTACTTTAGCCAGCAAACTGTCGTCCGGCACCAGCGTTGGATTGACGCGCAACTCCACGCCTTCCGCTGTTTCGCGCGCCATGCCCAGATGCTTGATGCAATAGCCCAACTCCTCGGCGTAACGAATATCTTCCAAGGTGATGCGCGTGATGCCTTCGGTATGAATTTTTTTAATTTCTAACGGCATACCAAACGCAATGGAAGCGAGAATGACCAACTTGTGCGCAGCGTCGATGCCTTCGACATCAAATGTCGGATCGGCTTCGGCATAACCCAGCGCCTGCGCTTCTTTCAATACATCTGCAAAATCGCGACCTTTATCGCGCATCTCCGTGAGAATAAAGTTGGTGGTGCCGTTGATGATGCCTGCCACCCATGCAATGCGATTGGCCACCAAACCATCGCGCAGTGCCTTGATGATAGGGATACCGCCAGCCACGGCGGCCTCGTATTCCACTGTCACTTTTTGTTGTGCTGCAGCGGCAAAAATTTCTGCGCCATGGTGCGCAATCAAGGCCTTGTTGGCTGTGACAACGTGCTTGCCTTTGGCGATCGCTTTCAACACCAACTCGCGCGCCACATCGGTGCCGCCAATCAGCTCGACGATGATGTCGACGGCTGGATCATCCAATACCGCAAAAATATCGCGGCTCACGGTTACACGGCTGGTGTCGCAGCCCTCGCGATCGCGACGTGCGCCCACATGAACAATATTTATTTCACAGCCAGCACGCGCATTGATCAGTTCAGCATTACGCGCCATCACATTGAAAACACCGCTGCCAACAGTGCCGAGGCCACACAGCCCTACGGTTACTTTTTTCACGATAAACCCTCACGACATGAGCCGGATATTGTAGCGCAGGGACTAGCGAGATACCGGTTTCTTGGCCAGTTTGCGCTGCAAGGTGCGCCGGTGCATGCCGAGCGCCCGCGCAGTGGCCGAGATGTTTTGCTCGTGGTCGGCCAGCACTTTCTGGATATGCTCCCACTCCAGACGATCCACAGACAGCGGGTTCTCCGCCACCGGTGCCAGCTCATCGGCGGCTGGATTGCAGAGTGCCTGCAAAATGGCGTCAGTGTCCGCCGGTTTACACAGGTAATTGATTGCGCCCAGTTTTACCGCCTGCACTGCCGTTTGTATGCTGGCATAGCCCGTCAGTATCAGAATCTGCATCTGGGGATTGAGCGCCAACAACGCAGGAATCAAAGGCAAACTGGACTCATGGGCCAGCTTCAAATCCAAAATAGCATGACTCCAATCCGCTGTTTCCCTATCCGCTGTTTCCCTATCCGCTGCTTCTCTATCTGCTGTTTCTCCGGCCTGAGAGGTGATAGCGACACGCGCCGCCGCCAAATCCGCGACCCATTGCACCCGATGACCGCGCCGTTGCAAGGAGCGGCACAACACCGAGGCAAAGACCTCGTCGTCCTCCACCAACAGAATATTCAGCACCTCAGACCTGTTCATGCTTCTTCCTCGACCGCTTTCAGCGGCAGCACGATGCGCGTCAACGTGCCGCCTTCTGGGCGCGGCAACAAAGACAGCACGCCCCCTGCCCGATCCAAACTGGCGTGTGACAGCAGCAATCCGATTCCCATACCCTTGTCGCTCGTTTTTACCTGTCCGCGCTGCTGCAACACATGCTGGGCAATTCCGGGGCCGTTGTCCGCAATTTCAATCTTCAATGCCTGAGTATCCCAGGCAATACCCACCTGCAAGCCATCACTGGCATCGGCAGCATTGTTCAACACATTGATCACCGCCTTTTCCACCAGCAAGGGCAGAGCCACATGGCGCACAGGGCCCACTTCTACAGCAAACGCCGCTGTCACTTCCGGCCTCAACAATTGCCAATTGCGTACCAGACGCTCTACCCACTGTGCAACAGACTGCTGTGCAACAGACTGATGTGTAGCAGACTGGCGCTGCTCACTACCCGCCTGATGCTCGCGCGCGGTATCAGCCAGTTGTTGCAAAGACTGTCGGCAACGCTCCACCTGATCCTGCATCAACTGCAAATCGGCCTGCAGGGCAGCATCATGCGTCCGCTCTTGCCGTAAATCGCCCAGCAAAACAGCCAGACTGGCCAAGGGCGTACCCATTTCATGCGCGGCACCTGCGGCCAAGGTCGCCACCGAGAGAATGTTTTCGTCCATCAGTTGCTGTTCGCGCAGACGGTTGATTGCCTCGCGTTGCCGCCGCACCGTGGCGGCGATCCTGGTTACAAAATGTGCAATCAACAGTGCACTGAGGCAGACATTGAGCCACATGCCCAGTACATGCCCGTTGATTGCAGTATCGCTGCCGTGATGGCTGTGTGCGCCCTCCGGCGACAGCATTTGCAGCGGCAGATAGTGAAACAACAGCCAACCGGAGGCCAACAAACAAAACGCCGCCAGCAAAATGGTGTGGCGGCGCGGCAACGTAGCGGCGGCCAAGGCAATCGGCACCAGATAGTAGGAGACAAAGGGGTTGGTCGCACCGCCCGCCACGTACAGCACGCCAGTCAACGTCAGCACATCCATCAGCAATTGCAGCAGAAGCTCGCGTTCACCTGGCGCAGCATCCTGTTGCACCAGGCGCAACAAGCGCGCATGCCCCACGCCCAACACCAAAAGTTGCAGCGCCAGCAAACCCGCCAGGGTATAAAACTGAACGGCACTGAGCCAATGCTGCCCCAACAGCAGGGCTAGCGTTTGCGCCAACCAGACCAGGGCGCGCAATACCTGCAACTGCTGCAAATAGTGCACCGTATCCGAGCGGTTAGCGCTGGCGTGCCAATTCATGGATTTAACAGATCAAAGCGATAGCCCCAGTCGCAACAACCGGGGCCAGATGGGATTAGCGATGGGCTTTCAATTTTTCCTTGTGGCGAATCAACTGGCGATCCAGCTTGTCCACCAAATTATCGACAGCGGCATACATATCCTCTGCCACAGCATCGGCAAACAAATCCGCGCCACTGAGAAAAATGCGCGCATCGGCCTTCTGCACCAGCTTGTCGACGGTGAGCGTAACGTCGGCACGGGTAATTTTGTCGTGATGCCGATCCAGCTTTTCTAACTTGCTGGTGACATAATCTTTCAGGGGAGAAGTAACTTCAACGTGATGACCACTGATACTCAACTGCATAAAACGCTCCTTGGGCTTCTCGGTTGTTACAACCCCACTGTACGACAGCTAAAACTTTAGTCAACCGCTTTTATCAAGCATTTTAGTGTTCGCGGGTAGCACGGAAACGGATATCTGGCCAGCGCTCTTCCGTCAAAGCCAGGTTTACCCGTGTCGGCGCCAAGTAGGTGAGATGGTCCCCGCCATCCAGCGCCAAATTTTCATGCACTTTGGAACGAAACTCGTCCAGTTTGCGCGGATCGTCAGCAGAGAGCCAACGGGCTGTAAACACGTTAATAGGCTCATACAAACATTCCACTTTGTACTCATCTTTCAAGCGATAAGCCACCACCTCAAACTGCAAAACACCGACAGCACCAACGATCAAATCGTTATTATTCAAAGGCATAAACACCTGCACCGACCCCTCTTCCGACAGCTGGCGCAAGCCTTTCTGCAACTGTTTGGCTTTCAGCGGGTCTTTCAGACGGATACGACGAAACAATTCCGGTGCAAAATGCGGAATACCGGTAAAACGCAGCTTCTCTCCACCGGTAAAAGTATCGCCAATCTGAATGGTGCCGTGGTTGTGCAAGCCGATAATGTCACCAGCCAGCGCCTCTTCCACCAACACGCGCTCACCGGCCATAAAAGTCACTGCGTCAGCAATGCGCACCTCTTTATCGATGCGCACATGCTGCATTTTCATACCCTGCGTATAGCGCCCGGAACAGACGCGCATGAAGGCAATGCGATCGCGGTGCTTAGGATCCATATTTGCCTGAATCTTGAATACAAAACCAGAAAACTTTTCTTCGTGCGGATCAATCACACGCGTTTCTGTAGCGCGAGGTTGCGGTGCGGGCGCCCATTCAACAAAGCCATCCAGCATTTCCCGCACACCAAAGTTACCCAGCGCCGTGCCGAAAAATGCCGGCGTCAAAGTGCCTGCCAAATACTCTTCCAGATCAAAAGGATGTGCCGCGCCGCGCACCAATTCAATTTCACTGCGCACGTCGTCAGCATAAGGCCCCAATAATTTCGAAAACGCATCGCTGTCGATGCCCTGGATCTGCACATCTTCTGGAATGGTGTGGCCAAAACCCTGCTGATAAATGTGCACGGTATCGGTATAGAGGTTGTAAACCCCCTTAAATTCTTTACCCATGCCCAGTGGCCAGTTGATCGGCGCCACTTTGATATGCAAAACATTTTCAATTTCGTCGAGCACTTCCATCGGATCGCGAATATCGCGATCCATTTTGTTCACAAACGTCAATATCGGCGTGTCGCGCAGACGACAGACATCCATCAGCTTGATGGTGCGATCTTCAACGCCTTTCGCACCGTCAATCACCATCAGCACAGAATCC